>NZ_JBSFUK010000001.1:535871-723813 GCF_053591755.1 Streptomyces sp. NPDC002926 | reverse complement strand
CAGGGGTCGTGTCCGGGACGTAAAGCGTCGCAACTCGCGCGAAGCGCGGTGAGGAAAGCAGTCCCGGACACGAGCCCCGGAGCGGACCCCGGACGACCACCGGCCCAAGACCGGACACGCCCAGGCACCCAAAACCCGCACCCCGCAAGGCACCCGCACCCCGGCGCCAGTCACGCCCACGCACCCGCCAGGGACCCGCCCCCCGCGAGGACCAGCACCGGCCCGCCCCCGCAAGGGACCCGCCCCCGCGAGGACCCGCGGGCTACGCCTCGTTCGCGTGCAGGCTCATCGGGCCGTAGATCTTCGTCGAGTCCTCCGACAGGATCACCTGGTCCGCCCCGCCCTCCAGCAGGTCCTTCCAGAACTCACCGATCCACGACTCCGCGTCCCCCTGCGTCGTGAACTCCTCCGGCTGCACCGCCGGCTGGACCTCCGTCCCGTCGGACTTCTCGAAACGCCACGTCCATGCCATGTCCGCCTCCCAAGGCCCACCAGTGATCTCCTTGCTGCCCGCAGCGTAGCCGGGCGCGCACGCCCCGCGGTGACGCGGGAGGATCGTGAGCGTGGAACTCACTCTGCTCGGCACCGGCGCCCCCGCCGGACTCCCCCGGCCCGACTGCCCGTGCGCCGCCTGCGCCACCGCCCGCGGCCCGCTCGCCCGTGCCGCCACCTCGCTGCTCGTCGACAGCGCGCTGCTGCTCGACCTCACCCCGGGCGCCGCCATGGCCGCCGCTCGGGCGGGGCGCTCACTCGTCGGCGTGCGGCAGGTGCTGCTGACGCATCCGCACGACGGGCCCCCCGTGGAGCTGCCCGCCGGGCTGCCCGCGGCGGGACGGGTCCCGGACGGACAGGAGTTGACGCTGATCAGCGGGCACCGGGTGCGTGCCGTATCGATGGACAACCCGGGCACGGGGTACGAGGTGACCTCTCTGGAAGGCGAGCGGCTCCTCTATCTGCCCCCCGGCGGAGCGCCTGCCGGTCTCGCCGAAGGGCGGGCCGCGTACGACATGGTCGTCGCCGATGTCGTGGGGCGGCCGGACGCGATCGCGCGGCTGCGCGCCGCCGGCGCGATCGGATCGAGCACCGATGTCATCGCGGTACACCTCGACCACGACGTGCCCGGCGGCCCCGAACTCTCCCGGCGACTCGCGGCCGCGGGCGCGCGGGCCGTGCCCGACGGGACCACGCTGACCGTCGGCGAGTACCACGCCGTACCGGATGTGCCGCGCCGCACCCTGGTCACCGGCGGCGCCCGCTCCGGCAAGTCGGTGGAGGCCGAGCGCCGGCTCGAGACCTTCGCCGAGGTGCTGTACGTGGCGACGAGCGGCAGCAGGGACGGCGACCCCGAGTGGGCGGCCCGGGTGTCCCTTCACCGCGACCGCCGCCCGGGGGCCTGGGACACCGTGGAGACCTGCGATCTCGTACCGCTGCTCGCCGAGGACGGGCCGCCGATGCTGATCGACTGTCTCTCGCTCTGGCTCACCGACGCGATGGACCGGGTGGGCGCGTGGGACGACGCCAAGTGGGCGGCGGACGGCGAGCACACGCTGCACGCGCGCGTCGCCGAACTGGTCGCCGCGGTACGGCATACCCCGCGCACGGTCGTCGCCGTGACGAACGAGGTCGGCAGCGGCGTCGTCCCCGCCACCGCGTCGGGCCGCCGCTTCCGCGACGAACTGGGGCGTCTCAACGCCGCCTTCGCCGCCGAGTGCGAACACGTCCTGCTGGTCGTCGCGGGCCAGGCCCTCGTCCTCCGCGGCTGACCACCCCAACTCGGCACCAGGTGCCGGGGCGCCTCCCGGCCGCCCACGAGGAACAACCACCAACGCCCCCCGGCCCACCGCACCGCAAGACCGGGTGACTGTACTGTTCGGCGAATGAGCAGGCTGAATCTCGATGACTTCTCCGACCTGATCGAGCGCCCCGACAACGGTATGCGGCGTGACGCCGAAGAGCGCCGCGAGCGGCTGATTGTTCCGCCCGGTTCCCTCGGCCGTCTCGATGAGCTGGGTGAGTGGCTGTCGGCCGCGCAGGCCTCCGTGCCGGTCAAGGCCATCGACCAGCCGCGCGTCGTGCTGTTCGCCGGTGATCACGGGGTCGCCGAACTAGGTGTCTCCGGGCGGGAGTCCGGCTCCGCGCACCGGCTGGTGCGCGCCACGCTGGAGGGCGCGAGCCCCGTCGCCGTACTGGCCCGCCGGATGGGCGTGCCGGTGCGGATCGTCGACGCCGGTCTGGACTGCGATCCGGAACTGCTGCCGGACGAGGTCGTACGTCATCGGGTGCGCCGCGGCAGCGGACGTATCGACGTCGAGGACGCACTGACCGTCGAGGAGGCCGAGCAGGCCGTACGCCTGGGTATGGCGATCGCCGACGAAGAGGCCGACTCGGGCACCGACCTGGTCGTCCTCGGCGATCTGAGTGTCGGCGGAACCACGCCCGCCGCCACGCTGATCGCCGCGCTGTGCGGCACGGACGCCTCCGTGGTCACCGGCCGCGGCGGCGCCGGAATCGACGATCTGGCCTGGATGCGCAAGTGCGCGGCGATCCGGGACGCGTTGCGGCGCGCCCGGCCGGTGCTCGGCGATCAGCTGGAGCTGCTGGCGACGGTGGGCGGCGCGGATCTGGCCGCGACGACCGGATTCCTGCTGCAGAGTGCCGTACGGCGGATGCCCGTGATCCTCGACGGAGTGGTCTCGGCGGCGTGTGCGCTGGTCGGCCAGCGGGCGGCGTTCCGAGCGCCGGACTGGTGGCTCGCGGGTCAGGTGAGCGGCGAACCCGCGCAGACGAAGGCGCTGGACCGGATGGCGCTCAACCCGCTGCTCGATCATGGCGTCACTGTGGGGGAAGGAACCGGGGCATTGCTCGCGCTCCCCCTCGTGCAGGCTTCGGCCGTGCTCGCGGCCGAACTGCCGGAGCGTACGGAGCCGGTGGAGAGCGACACGGACTGACGCGTCGGTGCGGCCGCCACCACCGGGCGGCCGCACCCTCGCCCACCTTGATGCGTGATGCCCCATATCATCGCGTTTCATGGGAGAGGTCCGCTTGTCCAGCGAAGAGGCGAGCCGCAGTACGAGCCGAAGCACCGTCCGTTCGCGGCGCAGCGCGACGTTCGCCGTCTGGTATCTGCGCGCCGTCGCGTTCATCAACCTCCTGAGTGCTGTGTGGGTTTCTCTCCTCCAGGATCTCCGGCGGCACAACATCGATGACTACTTCACGCCGTATCTGCTCACCGCGGGCTTCGCCTCCGGCGCCTTCACGCTCTTCCTGGCCATCACCATGCGCCGCCGCAAGCGCGCCGCCTGGATCCTCAACTTGGTACTGGCCGGGCTCTTCCTGCTGCTCTTCGTTCTCGCGCTCGGCGTCGACCCCGAAATCCGGGAGCACGCGCAGAACTGGATCTCGCTCGTCCTGACCGCCGCCTTCGTACTCGCGCTGGTGCTCGGCCGGCGGGAGTTCTACGCGAAGGGCGACCGTTCCAACCCCAAGCTGGCCGCGGCCGTCGCGGTCGGCGGGCTCCTGGTCACCTCGCTGCTCGCCGCGATACTCGTCACCGTCACCAATACCGCGGCCGGCCGGTCCACCTTCCTGGAGCGCTGGTACTACGGCCTGATGCGGCTGGTCTCGCTCGCCGCGGACGACTCCCACATCGCCGGTATCAGCACGCCCGGCTGGGTCAACGTCACCATCAACGTGCTCTCCACACTGTTGCTGTTCGCCGTGCTGTACGCGGCCTTCCGCTCCCGCCGGGCCGTCGACGCGCTCACCGAGGACGACGAGGAGAGGCTGCGCGTCCTGCTGCAGCGCCACGGCGACCGTGACTCGCTCGGCTACTTCTCGCTGCGCCGCGAGAAGAGCGCCGTCTGGTCACCGACCGGGAAGGCCGCCGTCGTGTACCGCGTGGTGGGCGGGGTGTCGCTCGCCTCGGGCGACCCGATCGGCGACCCGGAGGCATGGCCCGGCGCGATCGACCCCTGGCTGGCCGAGGCGCGTGAACACGGCTGGATCCCCGCGGTGATGGGCGCGAGCGAGGAGGCAGGGACGATCTACGCGCGGCACGGTCTGGACGCCCTGGAGCTCGGCGACGAGGCGATCGTGGAGACCGACGACTTCACTCTGGACGGCCGCGCGATGCGGACCGTGCGCCAGGCCTACAACCGAGTCGGGCGCGCGGGGTACGAGGTGCGGATCCGCCGCCACGAGGACATCCCGCCCGAGGAGATGGCCGTACTGCTCGGCCGCGCCGACGACTGGCGCGACGGGGCCACCGAGCGCGGCTTCTCGATGGCGCTGGGGCGGCTCGGCGATCCCGGCGACGGCCGCTGCGTAATGCTCGAGTGCACGGACGGCCAGGGCGAGTTGCGGGCGGTGCTGAGCTTTGTGCCCTGGGGCCCCAAGGGGCTCTCGCTCGATCTTATGCGGCGTGACCGGGGCTCCGAGAACGGCCTGATGGAATTCATGGTCATCGAGCTCCTGCAGCGCGCGAGGGAGATCGGGATCACTCAGGTGTCATTGAACTTCGCGATGTTCAGATCGGTCTTCGAACGTGGCTCGAAGCTCGGCGCCGGTCCGGTGCTGAGACTGTGGCGCTCGCTTCTCAGTTTCTTCTCCCGCTGGTGGCAGATCGAGTCGCTGTACCGCGCCAACGCCAAGTACCGACCGATCTGGGAGCCACGTTTCATGCTCTTCGAAAAGAGCGCCGACCTGCTGCGCATCGGCCTGGCGGCAGGCCGCGCCGAGGGCTTCCTCGAGGCGCCGGGACTGCCCAAGTGGCTGCACCGCAGACACCTGGAGACCAAGCGTTGAACCCGGTGAGCGCGTTCGCCCGCTGTGAGTGGGGGCCGCTGTACGTGACCGTGCGCAGGGCGCTCGTCACCAGGAAGTGGCGGGCGATCCCGATGACGCTCGGGGCGGTCTGTCTCACGGCCGTGTTCCAGCTGGTGCAGAACCAGTCCTGGGGCATCGGCCCGGTGCGCAACCTCGGCTTCGTGAAGGCCGATGACCCGCTCTGGCTGGCGTTGCTGCGTACCCCGCTGTCGCTGTTCGTCCCGGCGCTGGATCTGCCGGTGTGGGGTGCGCTGGCACAGGTCCTGCTGGTCTTCGGGATCGCGGAGATCACTCTGGGCCGGTGGCGGACGCTGGTGATCGCGTATGTGTCGACGCTGGCCGGCACGACGTACGCACGGATCGGTGTCTCACTCGATCCCGAGGGCCTCTTCGGGCTTCCCGCTTCGGACGCCGTGGTCGTCGACACCGGCCCGTCGGCGGCGGTCGTCGGCCTCGCGGTCTTCGTCTGCTGGCGCTACCGGGCCTGGTGCACGGCGGTGCTGGTGGCTCTATTGATGGTCGGCGAGGTGCTCTTCAAGAACAATCTCGCGGGCAAGGAGCATCTGGCGGCGATCGCGGCGGTGCTGGCGGTGTGCGGGCTTTCGGCGCTGCGCCGGCGGCTGCGGCTCAGGCGTCAGCGTTTGCGCACCGGAAGCCGGTCGGGAGCCCCGCCGATCAGGTCCTGAAGCTTGCGGCGCGGCCGGTCCCAGCGGCGGTCGTGGTGGAAGGAGCGCAGCCCGGCCTTGGCACGCGCCTTGGGGCGGTTGCGGTAGAAGCGGCGGGCCCAGGGCGAGCCGGGCCGGGCCAGCCGTAGCGCACCGAAGATCGCCACGAACGGGATGAGCGTGCCGATGAGCGCCATCCGCAGCTTGCCCTTGAAGAGCGCGATGATCACGAAGAGGAAGTTGAACGCCAGCGTCAGGATCAGCGAGGCGCGGTCCTGGCGTTCGTCGGGGGTGAGCTGGTCCACGCCGAGCGGCGAGAAGCCGCCGAGTGCCAGCAGCGCCAGGGCCGAGGCGATCACCACGACCTCCACGCTCTGTCGGCCCTGCTCGGTCCAGTAGACGTCGTCGAGATGGAGGATGAGCGCGAACTCGTCGAGCACGAGGCCCGCGCCGATCCCGAAGAGGATCGCGAAGACCACGGCGGCGGGGCCGTCCCGGCCGTTGCCGACCGCCCCGAAGCCGCCGATCACGACCAGGATGACGCCGGGGACGACATGGTGGATGTGCATGCCGCCGGGCGTGATGTTCTTGAACGGCCCCCGGCCTGCCCTGATCAGCCGGGTGACCGTGCGCGTCACCAGGAAGGTGAGCATGAAGGAGGCCAGCGCGAGCAGCATCGGGAGCTTCCCCGGCTCGACGATGTTGCGGTAAAACCAGTGACCCATGCCACCCGCTCCCGATTCGCGCGTTATGCGCAATTTACCGTCAGTCCGGCCGGGCTACCCTTCGCGCGATACTGCGCTCACCCGGTGGACGACCGCCGGCCCCCGGTGAAGGACTCCATGGACGGCATACGTTTCGCCTTCGGCACGCTGACCGTGCTGCCGGTCCGCGTCACCCGCTGGGACCGTGCGGCGGCACGCGACGGAATGCTCTGCGCGCCGCTGGCCGGACTGGTCGTCGGCGTTTTCGCGGCGGCTCTCGGCGGGTTGCTGATGCTGCTGGGGTCGGGCCCGCTGCTCGCAGCGGTGGCCACGGCCGCCGTTCCCGCAGCCCTCACCCGCGGCCTCCATCTGGACGGTCTCGCGGACACGGCCGACGGCCTCGGCAGCGGCAAGCCCGCCGAGGACGCACTGCGAATCATGAAGCAGTCGGACATCGGCCCGTTCGGGGTCATCACCCTGCTGTTCGTGCTGCTCACCCAATGCGCGGCACTGACCGGGCTGTACGGGCAGAGCTGGGCGCACGGCGCGGTCGCGGCGGCGGTCTCCGGGGTCACCGCCCGCCTCGCCCTCACCCTCGCGTCCCGCACGGGCGTGCCCGCGGCCCGCCCGGAGGGCCTCGGTGCGGCGGTCGCGGAAGTCGTTCCGGTACCGGTCGCACTGGCCGTGGCCGCGGTGGTCACCGCGGTCTGCGCGGCGGCGGGCGCGCTCTTCGGCGCGTACGGCGCAGTGCACCACGCACTGGCGGTGGCAGCCGGACTCGTGGCGGCGCATCTGCTGCTGCGCCACTGCGTTCGCCGCTTCGGCGGGGTGACGGGCGATGTGTTCGGCGCGCTGGCCGAGACGGCGGCGACGGCGGCGCTCGTCGCGCTGGTGCTCGGCTAGGTTTCACCCTTCCGTGGCCCTCGGACGGGCGCTCGCGCACTGTGTTGTCCTCCGGCTCCGGGTGTCCGCCGGCTCTAACAGGGCTTGCGCCACACCCCGAGCTCGTACTTCTTCAGCATCGAGCTCAGCTTCAGCCGCCGGGCCTCGGCACAGAAGTCGCCTGTGTCCAGCTCGTACTCGACATGAAAGACCGCCTTGCCCGCGCGGATGAACGGTGTCAGCGCCTCGCACTCGTCGTGCTCCGCGCACTGCTCGTTGACGGCGAAGTCGAAGTCCCCCACCAGCTGCGGGATCTGGTCGAGATCGTTCTTGAGGCCGACGGCCAGGCCCCGGTCGTGGGCGAGGCCGGCGATCATGCGGTTGTAGCGGAGCTGGTCGGTGGCGGTGACGGGGAAGCCGGTGCGGTTGGCGTACGCGTCCATGTTGTCGGGCTCGACGGCGTCGAAGGCCTTGTCCCGGCACATGTCCATGCGCTCGGCCATGAGCGGTCCGAGGATGTCCGTACGCCGGATGTCGAGCCAGCGCTCACCGTCCCAGCCGTTGCCGCGGCCGAGGACCTCCTTGGGGAATTTCGCCGCGTCCGGGCGGAAGTCCTCCCAGGCGCCGGTGGAGAGATAGCAGATGACCTTGCGGCCGCGGCGGTGCAGATCGGCGACGGCGGACTTCGGGTGGTCGAAGCCGTCGATGTCGTACACCGGTACGTCCACGGCCGGGTCGAGACGGGCGCTGAGCTGCCACTGCCAGGCCAGTCCCGGCTCCGGCTGCCAGCGCTCGGCAGGCGGCTTCCCGTCGGAATGGTCGGAATGGTCGGTGCAGCCCGCCGGCAACAGGACAAGCAGCGCGAGCAGGGGGAGTACGCGTCTCACCGGGCGTACGCGTCTCACCGGGACGGCTCCAGTGCGGACGGGAGGGTGCTCCAGGGGTGAGCCCCGGCTCCCGGGACAAGGCAGTGGACGGCGGCGGCGGCGCGGGCTTCGGGCGGGGCCGCGTACACCAGATGGCAGAACCGCTCCGGCGGGTGGGCCGCGGTCCACAGCGGGACGATCAGGCTGCGGTAGGTGTCCCAGGGGCCCTCGAACGTGACCAGCAGCTCGGCGAGTTCCGTATAGGCCGGGTCGGGGTGGACACCGTGGTTGAGGACGAGCGTGCGGGCTCCCGCCGCGCGGGCGGCGACCGCGAGGCGGCGGTAGTGGGGCAGCGCGTCGGGGTCCGCGGATGCCTGGTCGAGGAAGGCACCGTCCGCGCCGTACCAGTCACGGTGGCGCAGCAGATCCCGTACGACGGCGGCGTGCGGGCGGCGCGCGTAATCGGTGTCGACGTAGCCGAGGACCCGGACCCCGGCCCCGCGCAGCCGCTCCGCGACCGCCGCGAACTCCGGGTCGGCGGCCGCGCCGGGGCCACTGGCGGGGTTGATCACCACGCCGTAGAGCCGGGGCGCGGCGGCGATGAGCGTGTCCCAGGCTTCGGGCTGCTCGGCGGGATGCTCGTAGTACGGCACCAGCAGTCTCTTCACAAAACCGTTCCTCATACGCGGTGGGCGCTCGCACGGCCCAGCAGAACACAGACCATCCCCGCCAGCAGCGCCGCCGCCACCGCCGCGACAACGAGCCCGACAAGCCCGGGGCCGCCCGTGCCGGTGAGCAGGGCCAGCGCCTGCGCCAGGGCCGCAGCCACGCACACCGCGGCCGCGCGGAGCACCGCGCCGAACGACTGGAGCAGCAGCCCGGTCCACAGCACTGTCCCTATGAGCAGCAGCGTGGCGAGGCGCCCGCCGCCGAGCGCGGGGGCGTCGGGCCACAGCACCGTCCCCGCGACGGCGAGGACGAACAGAACGGTGAGATATCCGGCGAGACACTCGGCGAGCACGGCGGCGGCGCCGCGCCGGAAGGCGCGTGAAGTGGTGCTCGCGCGCAGCCCGGCGAGGCTCCCGCCGCGGAAGCGGTGCAGCAGCCATTCGGCCGGCCCCATGCTGAGCGTCAGCGCCACGGCGGAGGGCGCGGAGACGACCGCGCCGGGGCCGCCGGCGAGGACATCGCCGAGTGCGGTGTAGAGGACGAGGACGCCGGTGCCGAGCCCGAAGAGCCCGTACGGGAGGGAGGCGGCGACGCGGGGAGCGGCCCGCGTGTCCCGGCGGCGCCGCCGTGTGCTCCATGGCCGGACCGGCTGGATTTCCCCGCCCGTCCGGCGGGAGGACCCGTCCGCGCGGGCGGCCCTCAGCCCCGCCCGCGATGGTGAAGACAAGCCCCACCTGTGCCAATTGAGGAGCGGGGTTCGGGGCGAAGCCCCGGCAGAGGGCTGCCGCTCCCGCGAACCCGGGATGCATCGCGCCAGCGTGGCCCCCGCCAGCACCACCGCGCACACCAGCGACAGCAGCAGCAAACCCGTCCGCAGCGGTACCGCCAGGTCGTACGACAGTGCCAGTGCGGCACCCGCCGTCATCGGTAACAGCGCGCAGAGCAGCGCCCGTTCGCGGCCCAGGACCAGCAGGACCGTCGCCGCCGCCAGATAGAGCGCCTGGGCCGACGCGAACGCCGCCGCGGGCCACTGGCCGGGGCCTGACGACACCGTCGCCGCGATCGCCGCCGTCGCCGAGCCCAGCAGCGCGCCCGCCGGAGCGCCCGTCAGCAGCGCGCGGGCGGCCGCCTCGCGGTCGCCCAGGCCCAGCCAGGAGTAGGCGCGGTGCGAGAACGCCTGGTTCCACACCCAGCCGGTCAGCGCGCCCGCGAGCAGCGGGGCCAGGCCAGCGCCCCGCAGCAGCGGTGCTCCCAGCACATAGGCAAGGCCCGGCAGTGCGAAGACGAGGCCGCGCAACAGGCAGCCGAGCAGCCCCACGTGCCATGGGTCGACGGGCGGGCCCGGCGGCTCGGGGTAGCGGCGCGGGATCCGGGCGTACAGCTCTTCGGCGAGCGTGAAGGAGTCCTCGCGGCCGTATGTGAGGCGAATGTGGTCGTCCGTCATGCCGTCGGACTCGAGGATCGCGGCGATCTCGTCCGGATGGACGGCCGCCGCGACCAGCTCCTCCAGACGGACCGCGAGTTCGTCCAGCGGATCGGCGGCGCGGCCGCCCCGCTGCCGGGGCAGCACCGGCAGCGTGTCGACCTGCTGGCCGGGTCCCTGCCAGAGCGGCCCGCTCATCCCAGCGCCCACTCGGTGGCCTGCCGGATGTCCGCGTCCTCAGCCCCGGGCAGGCCCTCCGCCAGCTCGAGGTAGATACGCCGGAAACCGTCCACCGAACGGCGCAGCGTGAACTGGTCCACGACCCGCTGCCGCGCCCGCCCGCCGAGGCCGGCCCGTCGTTCGGGGTCCCGCAGCAGCCCCATCGTCGCCTCCGCCATCAGCGCGGGCTCGCGCGGCGGCACCACAAGCCCTGTGTCGCCGACCGCTTCCCGTACTCCGCCCACGTCCGTGGAGACCGTGGCGCGGCCGCACGACATCGCCTCGATCAGTGAGAACGGGAACCCTTCGCTGATGCTGGAGAGCAGCACCACGCTTCCCGAGGCATAGGCGCGCGACACATCGCTGACGCGCCCCTCCCAGCTGATGCCGTCCACGACGCCCAGTTCAGCGGCGAGTTTCTCCAGCCGTGTCCGGTACGCCTCGCCGCCCGCCGGCACGCCGCCGAACAACCGCAGCCGCACCTCGGGCAGTTCGGCGCGGACCATGGCGTACGCCCGGATCAGCGTCTCCAGGTCCTTGATCGGGTCGATCCGCCCGGCCCAGGAGATCGTCGGCACGTCCGGCTCCGGGCCCGCCTGCGGGAAGGCGTGCGGGTCGACGCCGTTGTAGACGGTGCGGATTCGGTCCGCGGGCGCCCCGCCCCGCTCCTCCCACCGCCGGTTGTACCGATTGCAGGGTGTGATCAGATCGGCGCGCCGGTAGCCCAGCGAGTTGAGCTCCCGGTAGAAGCCGAGCATCAGCGCCTTCACCGGCGCGCGCTGCGCCTCGACGCGGTAGCCGAGGTAGCGCTCACGCAGATAGATGCCGTGCTCGGTGAGCAGGAACGGCACGCCCTCGAAGCGCTGCGCGGCGAGCGCGGGCAGCGTGGCGAGCCCCGCGCTGACGGCGTGCGCGATCGAGTCGTCCGGTATCCGTACCGCCAGCGGCCGCAGCGCGTGCTCCAGCAGATCGGTGGCGGTCAGCGCGTCGTGCACGGTCGGCCGGGACGCGGATATCTCCAGATGCGGCATGGTCCAGATCCACATCAGCGAGCGCAGTACGGACTCCGAGCGCAGTGCCTCCGACAGCTGTCCCGCGCGGGCCAGCAGCGCCAGTTCGTACAGTCCCGCGCCGAAGTCGCAGCCCGCCGACGGGTCGAGTACCGACAGCAGGAAGCTTTCGTAGATGTCGGTGAAACGGCGCCGCTTCGGCCCGAAGAGGGGCCGGCGCCGCCCCGGCACCGGCCCCCAGAGAGGAAAGGCCGAGTGCCGGTAGACATTCGACGGCAGCTCCCAGGTGACCGGCTCACGGCCGGTGCCGGTGAGGGCGACGACATTGAAGTCGACCTCCGGCATTCCGCGTACGAGCTGGTCGCACCAGGTCGACACACCCCCGTGGACGTGTGGATAGGTGCCTTCGGTGAGCATGGTGACATGACTGCCGCGGCTCAGAATGTTGTCCCCCCTGGACAGCGATGACGGTCGGCTGCGCTCAAGCCGGGAGCTTGAGCGTGACGGCCGACTGGAGCAGTTCGGGCGAGGTCCAGGCCGAGCGTGCTCCCGCGTACGGAGTCCCGAACACAGCCGTGCCCAGGAACAGTTGCTTAAGGGTGCCTTCCGGGGCGGTGACCGGCGCGGTCACGCCCGAGGGCGCCTGCACGGTGACGGTGGAGCCGATGCGGTACGCGGTCACCCTGCCGTCCGCGAGCGCCTTGTTCCAGGCGGCCCGGCGCTGAAGCTCCGTACCCGCGTCGCGCTGGCTCGGGTTGACGAGCGGGGCGCTGTCGGCGAACAGCGCGCGGTAGTCGGCCAGCACCTTGTCGAGCACCGGGTAGAGGATGCGCTCCTCGGCAAGGTTGGACTGGTGGACGTAGTGCGGCCGCGGGTCGTTGGCGACGACATGGCTCAGCGCGGTACGGGCCTCCTGCGGCACGATGTACGAGGCGTAGCCGGTGGCGGTGTCCAGTGGCTCGGCCAGGCAGGTGGAGGCGGGGTTTGTTTCGCAGACGCCGCTGCCACCGTCGCCCTCGGCGGTGTAGATCCAGTTGTACTCGTCCGCCATCTCGGCCGCGGTGCCGACGTTGTAGTACACGTTCATCGGGTGGCGCGGCACGGTCAGCGCCGCTCCGGCCTTCCGCTGCTGCGGCTCGCGGGAGTTGTCGCCGGCGACCCACTTCACGCCGTTGTCGGCCAGCGCCCCGGCGAGGTTCGGATTGTCCTGGGGCTGCTGCGGCAGGGTCATGAGACCGGAGTGCTCGCCGGTGACCAGCTCGGTGCGGTCGGTCGGAATGCCCTTGCCGACGGCCCAGTTGTAGTTGTCGCGGATCTGCGCGGAGATGTCGGCCCGGCTCGTCCACCGGGTGTTGCCCGCGGTGTCCTTGGCGCACTGCCACGGCACGACCGAGACGTCCTGGACACAGCCGAGGAAGAGGTGCGTATAGGTGTGGTTGACCCAGCGGTACTGCGCGCGGTCGGCCACCAGCTGTGCGGCGAGCGCGTCGGTACCGCCGTGCTCGGTCTTCCACTCCTCGCCGGCGCCCGCGTTGTAGACCATGTCGAGAGTGAAGCCGCTGGTCTGCTGCCACTGCCTGGCGTACTGCGCGTCGGCGGCCGTCATCCGGATGTCGGCGGTGGTCTCCTCGCCCCCGTCGCCACAGTCGATGTCGCCGGGCGTGCAGTTGCGGTCCTTGTCCCAGCGGGCGTCGGGCGCGAAGACGTCGTCGACGTGCACGGAGAAGTAGCTGCGGCTCTGGCCGAGGTGGACGCCCCGGGTGAGCCATTCGACGATGCCGCGGGCCAGCACCCGGAACTGCCGCTGGTACTGGTTGTAGGCGAACGTGACGACCAGCTCGCTGCGTCCGTCGTGGGCGTACTCGCCGACCAGGCTGCCGCGGGCGGCGCCGTCGCCGACCGGTGTGTCGAGATAGCTGGTGAAGCCTTCCCTGGGCTTGCCGGCGAAGCCGTAGCTCTCGGCGACCAGAGCGGAGTTGTCCTCGAACCGGACCGGTCCGTCGAGATAGCCGAAGGGACCTGTACGCCCGGCGGCGGTGACCGCGCTCTGCGCGCCGTCGAGCACCCCCGCGTAGCCGCCGTTGTCGACGTACTCCAGACCTACACCCGGATGGGACCAGGTGTAGGCGTCGACCTGGCGGATGCCGAAGGTCCGCTCGTACGCGAAGAGCGCGGCGTTCTCCGCGGCTCCGGCGGTCGAGTCCGCGCCGAACGGATCCTCGTCGGGGACGACGATGCCCTGGTACTTGGCTCGCGGCCGGCCGCTCACGGTGTCGCTGAGAAAGGCGGCGTCGACGACGGGACGCCCCGGATCGTCGAGGCGCACCGTCCGGTACGGCACCCCGGTGTCCTTCAGCTCCGAGACGATCGCCCCGACCGCGCCCCCTCCGTCGTCGACGACGAGTACCGTCAGATCGATGCGCGGCGCCGGCGCGGCGGCAGCTGCCGCGACCGACGACGGAACGGCCGTCGCCAGCACTCCGGCGGCCAGCGCCACCGCGGCCGATCTGCCCGCGCGCACTCCGTGGAACCCCATGACTTCCCCCCTCGCACGATCCCTCGGCGCACAGAAACATGCGGAGGACCTGTGGAGATGACGCAAAGAAGCCCCTCGCTCCCTTGCCTGAACGACGTGAGTGTGACTGAGGTCTCGCCGGAGTTCGCGAAAAACGTGAGAGAGACGCCACGGACGAGTGAATTGCCGCCGCCGTGAGCGAAGCATGTGACCGCGCGTAGGCTCTTGTCCGGCGTGGGATGTCGATCCATCCCCTTCTACGGCCCTGGACTCAACGGAAGCGAGATTTCACCACCGTGACTGCTCTCACTCTCAGCACTGCCGGAGCGGCGACACTGCGCGCGGACGCCCTCGTCGTCGGCGTCGCGAAGGGCGCCAAGGGGCCGGTCGTCGCGCCGGGCGCCGAGGCCGTGGACAAGGCGTTCGACGGAAAACTCGCCGCCGTCCTGGAGACCCTCGGCGCCACCGGTGGCGAGGGCGAAGTGACCAAGCTCCCCGCACCGGCCGGCCTCAAGACCCCGGTCGTCCTCGCGGTCGGACTCGGCCCGGTCCCGGAGAAGGACGAGTCGTACGACGCCGAGGCGCTGCGCCGTGCCGCGGGTGCCGCGGCCCGTGCGCTGACCGGTTCGAAGAAGGCCGCCTTCGCCCTGCCGGTCGAGGCGGCCGAGGACGCGGAGGCCATCGCGGAGGGCGCTCTGCTCGGCGCCTACGCCTTCACCGCGTACCGGAGCGGCGAGAAGGACGCGAAGAACTCGAAGAACGGCGGGGGCACCTCCCAGGCCGGAGGCGCGAAGCTGCCGCTCGGCGAGATCGCCCTGCTCGGCGCGAAGCCGCGCGACAAGGCGTACAAGGCCGCGGCCGAGCGTGCGATCGCGCTGACCGAGGAGATCAACCGCGCCCGCGACCTGGTCAACACCCCGCCGAACGACCTCTACCCCGAGTCCTTCGCCGCCGTGGCCACCGCCGCCGGCAAGGAGCACGGCATCAAGGTGCAGGTCTTCGACGAGAAGGCGCTGGCCAAGGGCGGCTTCGGCGGCATCCTCGGCGTCGGCCAGGGTTCGCAGAACCCGCCGCGTCTGGTGAAGCTCTCCTACACCCACTCCAAGGCGGCCAAGAACCTGGCGCTGGTGGGCAAGGGCATCACCTACGACTCGGGCGGCATCTCCCTGAAGCCGGCCGGTCACAACGAGACGATGAAATGCGACATGAGCGGCGCGGCCGCGGTGTTCGCCGCTGTCGTCGCGGCCGCCCGGCTCGGCCTCGCGGTCAACATCACCGGCTGGCTGGCGCTCGCCGAGAACATGCCGTCCGGTTCGGCCACCCGCCCGGGTGACGTACTTCGCATGTACAGCGGCAAGACGGTCGAGGTGCTCAACACCGACGCCGAGGGCCGCCTGGTGCTCGGGGACGCGCTCACCAAGGCGTCCGAGGAGAACCCGGACGCGATCGTCGATGTGGCGACGCTGACCGGCGCGATGGTGATGGCGCTGGGCAACCGCACCTTCGGCATCATGGCGAACGACGACGCCTTCCGTACCTCGATCCACGAGATCGCGGAGGAGGTCGGCGAGCAGTCCTGGCCGATGCCGCTCCCCGCCGAGCTGCGCAAGGGCATGGACTCCCCGACCGCCGACATCGCCAACATGGGCGAGCGGATGGGCGGCGGCCTGGTGGCCGGTCTGTTCCTGCAGGAGTTCGTGGGCGAGGGCATCACCTGGGCCCACCTGGACATCGCGGGCCCGGCCTTCCACGAGGGTGCGCCGTACGGCTACACCCCCAAGGGCGGGACCGGTTCCGCCATCCGCACCCTGGTCAAGCTCGCCGAGCGCACCGCCGCCGGCGACCTGGGCTGAGGACGGGCACCGACGGCCCCGGGCATACGCCCGGGGCCGTCGGTGTTTCCCTCTTCGCTTTCTACGAAATCCGTACATTCGTACGGACCTGTAACCCCTTGGGGCGGTCGTTCGTCCGTCTCAGACCCCGGCCCCGCGTCCCGCCTCCCGTCAACAAGTGCGAAGATGGGTTCTCGGCAGGACAGGGCCCCCACCACAGGGCCGAAAATACAGCGGCCGAACACCAGCCGCCGCCCGGTCGTCGACGACCGGCGACCGGCGCACATGCATGGAGGACGTGACGTGGCGAACGACGCCAGCACCGTTTTCGACCTAGTGATCCTCGGCGGTGGTAGCGGCGGTTACGCTGCGGCGCTGCGTGGAGCTCAGCTGGGCCTGGACGTCGCCCTGATCGAGAAGGGCAAGGTCGGCGGCACCTGCCTGCACAACGGATGCATCCCGACGAAGGCACTGCTGCACGCCGGCGAGATCGCCGACCAGGCACGTGAGGCCGACCAGTTCGGTGTCAAAGCCACCTTCGAGGGCATCGACATCAAGGCCGTCCACAAGTACAAGGACGAGGTGATCTCGGGGCTCTACAAGGGTCTGCAGGGTCTGATCGCCTCCCGCAAGGTCACCTACATCGAGGGCGAGGGCAGGCTGTCCTCCCCCACCTCCGTCGACGTCAACGGCCAGCGTGTCCAGGGCCGCCACGTCCTTCTCGCCACCGGCTCCGTACCGAAGTCGCTGCCGGGCCTTGAGATCGACGGAAACCGCATCATCTCCTCGGACCACGCGCTGACGCTGGACCGCGTCCCGCAGTCCGCGATCGTGCTGGGCGGCGGCGTCATCGGCGTCGAGTTCGCCTCCGCGTGGAAGTCCTTCGGCACCGATGTCACGGTCATCGAGGGTCTGAAGCACCTCGTGCCGGTCGAGGACGAGAGCAGCTCCAAGCTTCTTGAGCGCGCGTTCCGCAAGCGCGGCATCAAGTTCAACCTGGGCACCTTCTTCGAGAAGGCCGAGTACACCCAGGACGGCATCCGCGTCACCCTCGCCGACGGCAAGACCTTCGACGCCGAGTTGCTGCTGGTCGCGGTCGGCCGTGGCCCGGTCTCCGCCGGTCTCGGTTACGAGGAGCAGGGCGTCGCGATGGACCGCGGCTATGTCCTGGTCGACGAGTACATGCAGACCAACGTGCCGACGATCTCGGCGGTCGGCGACCTCGTCCCGACGCTCCAGCTCGCGCACGTCGGCTTCGCCGAGGGCATCCTGGTCGCGGAGCGGCTGGCAGGTCTGAAGACCGTTCCGATCGACTACGACGGTGTGCCGCGGGTGACGTACTGCCACCCGGAGGTCGCCTCCGTCGGTATCACCGAGGCCAAGGCCAAGGAGATCTACGGGGCCGACAAGGTCGTCGCTCTGAAGTACAACCTCGCGGGCAACGGCAAGAGCAAGATCCTCAAGACCGCGGGCGAAATCAAGCTCGTCCAGGTCAAGGACGGTGCCGTGGTCGGCGTCCACATGGTCGGTGACCGTATGGGCGAGCAGGTCGGCGAGGCTCAGCTCATCTACAACTGGGAGGCTCTGCCGGCCGAGGTCGCGCAGCTGATCCACGCGCACCCGACGCAGAGCGAGGCGCTCGGCGAGGCCCACCTGGCCCTGGCCGGCAAGCCCTTGCACTCCCATGACTAGTAGTCCCGGGCGCGACGACCACTTCCGCACATTCGTAAGGAGCAACTGAAACCATGGCGGTTTCCGTAACCCTTCCGGCGCTCGGCGAGAGCGTCACCGAGGGCACTGTCACCCGCTGGCTGAAGGCCGAGGGAGAGCGCGTCGAGGCCGACGAGCCGCTGCTCGAGGTGTCGACCGACAAGGTCGACACCGAGATCCCCGCCCCAGCTGCCGGCATCCTCGCGTCCATCAAGGTCGCCGAGGACGAAACCGTTGAGGTCGGCGCCGAGCTGGCTGTCATCGACGACGGCACGGGCGCGCCCGCTGCCGCTGCGGCCCCGGCTGCTGCCGAGACCGAGACCGCGGTGGCCCAGGCCCCCGCCGCTCCGGCCCCGGTCGCGGAGGCCCCCGCGGCTCCCGCTCCGGCCGAGCCCGCTCCGGCCCCCGAGCCTGCTCCGGCCCCCGCCCCCGCGGGCGGCGCCACCGGTACCGACGTCGTCCTTCCCGCGCTCGGCGAGAGCGTCACCGAGGGCACCGTCACCCGCTGGCTCAAGGAGGTCGGCGAGTCCGTCGAGGCCGACGAGCCGCTGCTCGAGGTCTCCACGGACAAGGTCGACACCGAGATCCCCGCGCCGGCCTCCGGTGTGCTGCTGGAGATCGTGGTGGCCGAGGACGAGACCGCCGAGGTCGGCGCCAAGCTGGCAGTGATCGGCGCCCCGGGTGCCGCGCCTGCCGCCGCGCCCGCTCCGGCTGCCCCGGTCCCCGCTGCTGCTCCGGCACCGGCTCCGGCCGCCGCTCCGGCGCCCGCCCCGGCCCCGGCCCCGGTTGCCGCTCCGGCCCCGGTGACTCCGGCCGCCCCCGCCGGTGACGACGGCGCATACGTGACCCCCCTGGTCCGTAAGCTCGCCGCCGAGAACGGCGTGGACCTGTCCGCGGTCAAGGGCACCGGCGTCGGTGGCCGTATCCGCAAGCAGGATGTCGTCGCCGCCGCGGAGGCCGCCAAGGCCGCCGCCCCGGCCCCGGCCGCCGCTCCGGCCGCCGTCTCGAAGGCCCCGGCCCTCGAGACGTCGCCGCTGCGCGGTCAGACGGTCAAGATGACCCGCATGCGCAAGGTCATCGGCGACAACATGATGAAGGCGCTGCACTCGCAGGCCCAGCTGACCTCGGTCGTCGAGGTCGACATCACCAAGCTGATGAAGCTGCGCAACCAGGCCAAGGACGCGTTCGCCGCTCGTGAGGGCGTCAAGCTCTCCCCGATGCCGTTCTTCGTGAAGGCCGCGGCCCAGGCGCTGAAGGCCTACCCGGTCGTCAACGCCCGGATCAACGAGGACGAGGGCACCATCACCTACTTCGACACCGAGAACATCGGTATCGCGGTGGACTCCGAGAAGGGTCTGATGACGCCGGTCATCAAGGGTGCCGGCGACCTCAACCTCGCCGGTGTCGCGAAGAAGACGGCGGAGCTGGCGGGCAAGGTCCGCGGCAACAAGATCACCCCGGACGAGCTCTCCGGTGCGACCTTCACCATCAGCAACACCGGCTCGCGCGGTGCGCTGTTCGACACGGTCATCGTGCCGCCGAACCAGGTCGCCATCCTGGGCATCGGCGCCACCGTCAAGCGCCCGGCGGTCATCGAGACCGCCGAGGGCACCGTCATCGGCATCCGTGACATGACGTACCTGGCTCTCTCCTACGACCACCGCCTGGTGGACGGCGCCGACGCGGCCCGCTACCTGACGGCCGTCAAGGCGATCCTGGAAGCGGGCGAGTTCGAGGTCGAGCTCGGCCTGTAAGGCTCACCAGCAGTACGACAGTGCCCCGTCCGGAACTCTCCGGGCGGGGCACTGCCGTACTCGCGAGGACTCATCAGGCCTGCTCCGGCGCACCCTTGGGCAGCCTGCCGGCAACGGCCGCCGTATTGTCAGGGGTGCCTGTCGCCCCGGAGGAGCACTCATGACCCCGCCCGTCATCCACTCGCTGCGCGAACAGATCCGCGAGCACATCGTGGAGGGGATCGTCAGCGGCCGCTGGAAGCCCGGGGAGCGGATCGTCGAGCGGCGGATCGCCACCGAGCTGGAGGTCTCCCAGACGCCGGTGCGCGAGGCGCTGCGCGAGCTGGAGAGTCTGCGGCTGATCGAGTCCGCGCCCAACAAGGGCGTACGCGTGCGCAATCTCACCGCCGCCGATCTCGAGGAGAGTTATCCGGTGCGGGCCGGTCTCGAGCAGATCGCCGCCGAACTGGCGGCCGCACGGCTGGCCCAGGACTGTTCCGCGCTGGAGCCGCATGTGGCCGCGCTGTACGAGGCCGACCGGGCCGGTGACTCGGCCGCGCAGGTGCGGCACACCGTCGGCTTCCATCGGGAGCTGGTGCGGGCCGCCGGGAACAGCGTGCTGCTGCACACCTGGGAGGGGCTCGGCATCGAGGTGTTCACGGCGCTGTCGATCCGGTGGCTCGGCACGGTGCAGAAGTCGTACGCCGAGGAGCACCAGGCTCTGGTCGAGGCGTTCCGGCGCCAGGACCCGGAGATCGGCCCGCTGGTGAAGGCCCACGTCCTGGGCTGCGCTCCGCGCGCCTGACCGGGCGCCGCGCATCTCCGACGGCGGCATCACCGGCCCGGCCGCGCCACCGCGCCGGACCGCGCCATCACCCCGGCCGCGCCACCGCCCCGGCCCCCGCGCCTCGATCGCGGACGGGGATTGATGTCCCGGGCGCGTGGGGCCCGGGACTCACCCCCGCCGGAACGCCCCATACGCCCCACTTCACGGCGACACCCTGTGCCCCATTTCGCGGCACTGGATGCCAATTTCCCGACAAGCTTTGATCGATCATCGATCAGGGACTTACAGTTGGCGCCGGGTTCACCAACCCTCCCCTGACTGCGTCGGGGGTACCCCCAGCCCTGTCCTGCCAGACAAGGCTCCTCATCTCCACCCCCTCCTGTCCGGAAGGCGGCGATCATGACCGATCCCGTAGGCAAGCTTCCGAGCGAGCTCGACCAGCTCCCGGATCGTGATACCGAGGAAACCGCCGAGTGGGCGGCATCCCTCGACGCCGTCACCGAGCACGCAGGACCTCACCGCGCCGCGTATCTGATGCGCCGCACCCTTCAGCACGCCGAGAGGGCCGGTGTCCCCGTGCCCCGGCTGCTGGAGACGGACTACGTCAACACCATCCCCACCTCCGCCGAGCCCGCTTTCGACGGCGACGAGGCGATGGAAGCCCGGATCACCGCGTGGAACCGCTGGAACGCGGCCGCCATGGTCACCCGCGGCTCCCGCTTCGGCGTCGGCGGGCATATCGCCACCTTCGCCTCCGCCGCCTGGCTCTACGAGACCGGCTTCAACCACTTCTTCCGCGGCAAGGAAGGCGACGGCTCGGGCGACCAGCTCTACATCCAGGGCCACGCCTCGCCCGGCATCTACGCCCGCGCCTTCCTCGACGGCCGACTGTCCGAGCAGCAGCTCGACAACTTCCGGCAGGAGGCGGGCGGCAACGGACTACCGTCCTACCCGCACCCGCGCCGGCTGCCCTGGCTGTGGGAGTTCCCGACGGTCTCCATGGGCCTCGGCCCGCTCTCCGCGATCTACCAGGCGCGCTTCAACCGCTATCTGGCCAACCGCGGCATCAAGGACACCGCGGGCTCGCATGTCTGGGCCTTCCTCGGTGACGGCGAGATGGACGAGCCCGAGTCGACCGCCGCCCTCGCCCTCGCGGCCCGTGAGCGGCTCGACAACCTGACCTTCGTCATCAACTGCAACCTGCAGCGCCTCGACGGTCCGGTCCGTGCCAACTTCCGTGTGGTGCAGGAGCTGGAGGCCCAGTTCCGCGGCGCCGGCTGGAACGTCATCAAGACACTGTGGGGCTCCGCCTGGGACGAGCTGTTCCGGCTCGACACCACGGGCGCGCTGGTACGCAGGCTGCGCGAGGTGCCGGACGCCCAGTTCCAGACCTATGCGACGCGTGATGTGGCGTACATCCGCGAGCACTTCTTCGGCGCCGAACCCGCGCTCGTCGAGCTGGCGAAGCTGCTCGACGACGCGAAGATCGCCGAGTGCTTCTACACCTCCCGCGGCGGCCACGAGGCCCGCAAGGTGTACGCGGCATACAGGGCGGCCGTCGAGCACAAGGGCGCGCCGACCGTGATCCTCGCGCAGACGGTGAAGGGCTACACGCTCGGCAAGGGCTTCGAGTCGAAGAACGCCAACCACCAGATGAAGAAACTGACCACCGACGAGTTCAAGGGCATGCGTGATCTGCTCGGGCTCCCGATCCCGGACAGTGCCTTCGCCGACGGTCTGGTGCCCTACGGCCACCCCGGCGCCGACTCCCCCGAGGTCCGCTATCTGACCGAGCGCCGCGCGGCACTCGGCGGCCCGGCCCCGGCCCGCCGGGTGCAGGCCGTGGCACTGCCCGAGCCGGAGGAGCGCGGCTTCAAGGCGCTCGAAAAGGGCTCCGGCAAGCAGGAGATGGCCACCACCATGGCCTTCGTACGCCTGGTGAAGGACCTGATGCGGGACAAGGAGACCGGCAAGCGCTGGGTTCCGATCGTCCCGGACGAGGCCCGCACATTCGGCATGGAGTCGCTCTTCCCCTCGGCCGGTATCTACTCCCCGCTGGGCCAGACGTACGAGCCGGTCGACCGCGACCAGTTGATGTACTACAAGGAGGCCAAGGACGGCCAGATCCTCAACGAGGGGATCACCGAAGCCGGCGCCATGGCCGACTTCATCGCCGCCGCCACGTCGTACGCGACGCACGGCGAGCCGATGATCCCGTTCTACATCTTCTACTCGATGTTCGGCTGGCAGCGCACGGCCGACCAGATGTGGCAGCTCGCCGACCAGCTCGGCAAGGGCTTCATCGTCGGCGCGACAGCCGGCCGTACGACGCTCACCGGCGAGGGCCTGCAGCACGCGGACGGCCACTCGCAGCTGATCGCGGCCACGAACCCGGCATCGCTCAACTACGACCCGGCCTTCGGGTACGAGATCGCCGTCATCGTCAAGGACGGTCTGCGCCGGATGTACGGCCAGGCACCCGAGGACAACGAGAACGTCTTCTACTACCTGACGGTCTACAACGAGCCGAAGCCGCAGCCCCCGATGCCTGAGGGTGTCGAGGAGGGGATCCTGCGCGGTCTCTACCGCTTCAAGGAGGGCGTGGCCACGTCCGCGGACTCGCCGCGGCTGCAGCTGCTGGCGTCCGGCACGGCGATCCACTGGGCCCTCGAGGCGCAGGAACTGCTCACCGCCGACTGGGGAGTCGCGGCCGATGTCTGGTCCGCGACCTCCTGGGGCGAGCTGCGGCGTGACGCGCTGGAGTGCGACGAGGCGCTGCTGCGCGGCGAGCAGCGCATTCCGTACGTGACCCAGGCGCTGGAAGGTGCTCCGGGCCCGGTGCTCGCGGTCAGCGACTGGATGCGCCAGGTCCCGGACCAGATCAGCCAGTGGGTCGAGCAGGACTACTCCTCGCTCGGCACGGACGGTTTCGGTCTCTCCGACACGCGTGACGCGGCCCGCCGCCACTTCGGCGTCGACGCGCGGTCGATCACGGTCGCGGCGCTGGCCCAGCTGGCCAAGCGGGGCGAGGTGCCTGCGTCGGCCGTGAAGGAGGCGCGCGAGCGCTACGGCCTGTAGCAGGCCCGAGCACCCCCACGGCGACCCCCCGGCGGCCCGACGGCCGCCGGGGGTCGCGTATGACGAGGACGCGCCGGGAGCGACGGCGCAAACCTGGTGCCCGCGGGGTGCGCGGTCGCGGCCGGTCCGGGCACCCGGCCCGGAGTGACCGAACTCCGGGAGCCGCCCGCCCGGGCTGCGCAATGATGGAGGCATGCGCGCTGCCCGGCTGATCAAGATGGTGCTGCTTCTCCAGGCCAGGCCCTCGATGACCGGCCCGGAGCTGGCGCGGGAACTTCAGGTCTCGGAGCGGACCATCACCCGGGACGCCCTCGCACTGTCGGAGGCCGGTGTCCCGGTCTACGCCGACCGGGGCCGGGCCGGCGGCTACCGGCTGGTCGGCGGCTACCGCACCCGCCTCACCGGGCTCGGGCGCAGTGAGGCCGAGGCCCTCTTCCTCTCCGGGCTCCCGGGCGCGCTGCGGGAGATGGGGCTCGAGGACGCGGCGTCCGCGGCACGTCTGAAGGTGTCCGCGGCGCTGCTGCCCTCGCTCAAGGACGCCTCCGATTCGGCGGCGCAGCGGTTCCATCTGGACGCGCCCGGCTGGTACCAGGAGCCGAAGACGCCGGAGCTGCTGCCCGCGGTCGCCGAGGCGGTCTGGGACGACCGCCGTATCAAGGCCCGTTACCGACGCCGGGACGCCGAGGTGGAACGAGAACTGGAGCCGTACGGACTCGTTCTCAAGGCGGGCGTCTGGTACCTGTGCGCCCGCGCCCGCACGGCCTTCCGGGTGTACCGGATCGACCGGTTCACGGCGGTGGACATGGACGGCCAAGTCTTCGACCGCGACGAGGACTTCGACCTGCCCGCCTTCTGGGAGGAGCGAGCGGGCCAGTTCGTACGCTCCATCCTCCGCGCCGAGGTGGTGGTCCGGGTCACTGAGGACGGCGCGCGGCGGCTGCCGTACGTCACGGACCGGGCGGCGGCCCGCGAGGCGCTGGCGGCGGCGGAAGGGCCGGACGGGCAGGGCCGGATGACGCTCACTCTGCCGGTGGAGTCCCATGAGGTGGCGTACGGGCAGCTGTTCGCGCTGGGCCCGGACGTGGAGCTCCTGGAGCCGCCGGAGCTGCGTGCGCTGTTCGCCGATTCGTCGGAGCGGGCGGCCCGGCTCTACAGGTAGCCGCGCTATCTGTAATCCGCCAAAGAGGGCTCCGCTCCCGCCGCCTCCTGGAGCATGAAGGCCCAGACGTCCGGCCGGCTGCCGTCCGTGTCCGTGAAGTCGTATACCTTCGCCAGCTGCCCGCTGTCGAGCGACCGGCCGCTCCAGCGGGCCCGCTCCGGGTCCGCGGCGAGCGCCGCGACGGCCCGGCCGGTGTAGTCCGGCGTCTCGGAGAGTGCCCAGTGCGCCTGCTTCGCGATCGCGTCGCGCCAGGTCTCCTCCGTGACGCCCATGATGTCGAGCATCTCTTCGGAGCGGATGAAGCCCGGGGTGACGGCCACCGCCGTGCCACCGACGCTCTTCAGTTCCTCGCCGAGGATGAACGCCATCCGGATCGGGGCGTTCTTGGCGAGGTCGTAGTAGAAGTTCTCCCGGAAGCGCGTGTTCCACTCGGCCGTGCCATCGGTGACCTCGACGACCAGACCGCCGGGCTGCCGCACCATCAGGGGAAGCGCGATGCTGCTGGTGATGATGTGGCTCTTCGCGCCGAGTTCGAGCATCCGCAGCCCACGGTCCAGGTCGACATCCCACATCTTCGTGTTGAAGTCGAGCAGGTGGTTGCCGCCCCAGATGTCGTTGACCAGGATGTCGAGCCGGCCGTGATCCCTGTCGATCCGCTCGACCAGCGCCCGTACCTGCTCCGGCTCCAGATGGTCCGTCGGTACGGCGACGGCCTCGCCGCCCGCCGCCGTGACCAGTTCCGCCGTCCCCTCGATGGTCTCGGTCGCCCGGCCGACCTCGCTGACCTGCGCGCGGGTGGTCCGTCCCGTCACATACACGGTCGCGCCCGCGGCGCCCAGCCGTACGGCGATGGCCCGGCCCGCGCCCCGGGTCGCGCCGGCGACCAGTGCGATTTTTCCTGCCAGTGGTGTGTCCGTCGTCATACGCCGACCGTCGCACGTATACCCGACATCCTCTGTCCGCCATTCGAAAGAGTCAGCATTTCGGTGGCTCCGCGTGCGCCGCCTCCCGCCAACCACGATGCTTGTCCCGTGATGGACGAGACGGAGTTCTGGGAGATCATCGACAGCACCCGCGAGGCCGCCGAGGGCGACCCCGAGGACCATGCCGATCTGCTGGTCGAGCGGCTGCTGCAGCTCGACCCCGACTCCGTGCTGGACTTCGCCCGGCACTTCGAGGCCCGCTACAACCGCGCGTACCGCTGGGATCTGTGGGGTGCGGCCGCCGTGCTGCTCGCCGGTGCCAGCGACGACGCCTTCGACTACTTCCGCTGCTGGCTGATCGGGCAGGGCCGGGAGATCTTCGAGGGCGCGCTGCACGACCCGGACTCGCTGGCCGAACTGCTGGACGAGTTCGACGAGGACATCGACGGGGACGGCGAGGAGCTGGGGTACGCGGCGGACGAGGCGTACGAGCAGCTCACCGGTGTGGTGGCACCGGATCTGGGGATCCCGCCGCAGACCGCCGAGCCGCTGGGCACGCCGTTCGACTTCGACGACGACGCGGCTCTGGCGCAACGTTTCCCCCGGCTCTGGGAGCGCTTCGGAAACCTGTGAGAACGGTCCTCAGGGGGTGAGGCTGCGGCCCATCATCACGTCGTCGACGTACCGCCCTTCCAGCCAGAACTCCCCCGGCAGTACGCCCTCGACCGCGAAGCCCTCCGACTCGTACAGCGTGCGGGCCGGTGTGTTGTGTCCGAGCACCCGCAGTGTCATCCGGACCGCGCCCTGGCGGCGCGCCTCGTCGAACGACGCCCGCAGCAGCGCTCGTGCGATCCCGCGGCCGCGCGCGTTCACGGCCACGGCGAGGCCCTGGATCTGCCGCACATGCCGGTTGCAGGCGAGCGGGGTGGGCGGGATCAGCCGGATGTAGCCGGTGATCGTGCCGTCACCGTCCTCGGCGATGTCCTCGGCGACCAGGAAATCCTCGGGCCGATGGTTCGCGTCGAAGAAAGGGTCGTACGGCGGCTTCGGCCTCGGCTGCACGGCGTGCAGCGGCGACCAGGTGTCCCGGTCGAGCGCACCGAGCGCTGCTTCGTCGGTGTGACGTGCGGGGCGTATGTGCGACAGGGACATGGGCGTCACTGTGCCACGGGGCCGTGCGGGGGCAGGATGGGGGCCATGCGGATCGCGGTCACCGGTTCCACCGGACTCATCGGTACGGCACTCGTGCGCTCGCTGCGCACCGACGGGCACGAGGTGGTGCGCCTGGTGCGGCGGCCCGCGCGGGCCGGGGACGAGGTGGAGTGGGACCCGCACCGGCAGTACGTCGACGTGGCCGGCCTGGTGGGCTGCGAGGGCGTGGTGAATCTCGCCGGGGCCGGGGTCGGCGCGCGCCGCTGGACGGATGCGTACCGCAAGGAGATCCGGGACAGCCGGGTGCTCGGCACGGCGGCGATCGCGGAGGCCGTCGCCACCCTGGACGTACCTCCGAGGGTGCTGGTATGCGGGAGCGCCGTCGGCTACTACGGCGACACCGGGGAGCGTGCGGTGGACGAGGGTGCGCCGCCCGGGGACGGGTTCCTGTCGAAGATGTGCGTGGAGTGGGAGGAGGCGGCGGCCCCGGCCGAGGAGGCGGGGGTGCGGACCGCCTTCGCGCGGACCGGTCTTGTGGTGGCCCGCAAGGGCGGCGCGTGGGGCCGGATGTTCCCGCTCTTCAAGGCGGGCCTCGGCGGGCGGCTGGGCAACGGCCGGCAGTACTGGAGCTTCATCGCCCTGCATGACGAGGTCGCGGCGCTGCGGCACATCCTCGACACCGAGTCGCTGTCGGGGCCGGTGAATCTCACGGCCCCCGACCCGGTCACCAACAGCGAGGTGACGGCGGCGATGGGCCGCGCGCTGCACCGGCCGACGGTGTTCGCCGTCCCCGCGCCCGCGCTGCGGATCGCGCTGGGCGAGCTGGCCGGGGACATTCTGAGCAGCCAGCGGGTGCTGCCGGCCCGGCTGCTGGAGTCGGGCTTCTCGTTCGCCTTTCCGGGCATCGACGAGGCGGTCGGCGCGGCGCTGCGGTAGCGCCCTGCGGCCGGTCGGCCGCCGTGTGTGCGCCCCCGCGCTCCGGTGCTCCACGGCGTGCGCGACTCGCGGTACGGCGACGGCTCCCTAGTCTCGGTCCGAACTCGGGTATTCCGGGGGCATGGTGGGGGCATGAGCCTCCCACCAGCCGCGCCGACCTCGGGGAGGGGCACGTGCTCAGCAGCGCTCACCATGCGGATGTCGTCATCGTCGGGGCCGGGATCGCCGGTCTCTCGGCGGCTCATCAACTGACCAGCGCAGGCGTCTCGGTCAGCGTTCTGGAGGCCGCCCCTCATGTGGGCGGACGGATGGCCACCCAGCAGATCGACGGTTTCCGGCTCGACCGCATAGGCCAGTTGCTCAACACCTCGTATCCGGAGCTGCGTCGCACGGCGGGGCTCGGCGATGTCGTCCTGCGGCCCTTCTCGCCCGGTGTGCTCGTGCACAGCGGAGGGCGGCTCCAGCGGACCGGCGAAGCGGTCCGGCGGACCGGTGAAGGGGGGAGCGCGCGGCGGGGGTCCCCCCACGCCCTGCGGGGCGTAGGGGGCGCATTCACTGTGGCGCGCGCCCTCGCGAGCGCCCCCCGGCCGCTCGACCAGGCCCGGCTCGGCGCATCTCTCGCCCGCCTCGCCGGCACCCCGGTGGAGCGCCTTCTCGCCCGCCCCGAGCGGCCCACCGCGAACTCGCTCTGCGCCCGCGGCCTCCCGGCCCGTACGGTCCACGGCTTCCTGCGCCCGCTGCTCTCCGCGCTGCTCTGCGACCCGGCGCTGGACACCTCCAGCCGGTGCGCCGATCTGGCGCTGCGCGGCTTCGCGCGCGGCCGGATGTGCGTCCCCGAAGGCGGTGCCGCGGCGCTGCCCGAGCGGCTGGCGGCGTCGCTGCCGTCCGGCACCGTACACACCGGGGTGTGGGTCACCGACGCCTCGATCACGCGGGTCACGACCAAGGAGTACGGCGACATCGGCTGCCGTGCCCTGGTGCTGGCCACCGGCGCCCGCGCGGCCGCGGAGCTCCTGCCGGGCCTGCGCGTACCGCCCTTCCACCCCGTGACGGTCCTTCACCACACGGCGCCCGCGCCGCCGCTGAGCGACCCGGCGCTCCTGCTGGACGCGGACCGCGGCGGCCCCGTCTCGCACACGGCGGTGATGAGCGAGGTCGATCCGTCGCGCGCCCCGCACGGCCGCGTACTGATCTCGTCGACCGTGCTCGGGACTCCTCCGCCGGATCTGGACCGCACCGTCCGTACCCACCTCGCCACGCTCTACGGCACGCCCACGGACGACTGGGAACTGCTCGCCGTCCACCACGACCCGGAGGCGGTGCCCGCGATGCCCCCGCCGCACGATCTGCGCCGTCCGGTGCGGCTGCTGTCCGGCCTCTATGTCTGCGGCGACCACCGCGACACGAGTACGGTCCAGGGCGCGCTCTTCTCGGGCCGCCGGGCCGCGGACGCGATCCTGCGCGACTTCGGCCTCCAGCAGCCCGGGTACGAAACGGTCGCGCTCTCGGCGGTCGCCTAGGCCGGCAACATCAGGCCCCGTCCGGCGATCGCGGACGGGGGTCGGGGTCCGGGTCCGGTCCGGTTCCGGTCCGGGGCTGAATCCGGGGGCCCGCCCCGGACCCCGGGTTCAGCCCAGCGCGGCGACCCGGTCGCGATAGTTCCGTACCGCCGCCGCGTCCCGGTACGGCTCGAGCCGCCGCTCGAATTCGCGTACGTACTCCACCGCCCGCGCCGACCGCATCTCCGACACCTGCAGTGCCGCTTCCGCCCCCAGCGCGCATGCCTGGTCCAGCTCGCCGAGTCCGAGCCGGGCGGAGGCCAGCACCACCCGGCAGAAGAGGCGGCTGCGCGCGAACGCCGGGGCGCGCAGCTGGAGCGAGCGCTCCGCATGCTGCACCGCCGGCCGGTACTGCTGCAGATCCCGGTGGCAGTGCCCGAATTCGTCGGCGAGCTGCGCCTCGTCGAAGAATCGCGCCCAGTGCGGCACATCGTCGCCGGGCCGCGCCGTCTCCAGCGCCCGCTCGGCCCGTACCAGCGAGGCCGTACACGCCCGCGCCTCGCCCAGCACGCCGTGCCCGCGCGCCTCGACGGAATGCAGCAGCGCCTGCACCAGCGGCGGAGCCGACGAGCCGACACCCTGCTGGGCGACGCGTGTCAGCTGCACCGCTTCGCGTCCATGCCCCAGATAGACCGCCTGCCGGCTCATGGTCACCAGCACATACGCGCCGTATGCCCGATCGCCCGCCGCCTGGGAGAGCCGCAGCGCCTGGACGAAGTAGCGCTGGGCGAGGCCGTGGGCCGCGATGTCGTACGAGGTCCAGCCCGCCAGCCGGGTCAGATCGGCCGCCGCGGCGAACAGCCGCCGCCCGGTCACCTCCCCGTAGGTGCCGCGCAGCATCGGCTCGGCCTCGTGCTCGAGATAGCGCACCAGCGCCTGCCTGGCGTGCCCGCCGCCGTAGGCGTGGTCGAGGGTCCGGAACAGCTCGCCGACCGAGCGCAGTGCCGCGATGTCGCCGCTGGAGACCTTCTGGCCGGGGCCCCGGTCCGTGCCGCGCTGCCGTGGGACGGCGATCCTGCCCTGGGCGGGGATACGGGCGGTCCCGTTCTGGACCGCGTCCGCCCGGCTCACCCGCTCGTCCGCCCGGCTCACCCGCTCGTCGGCCCGGCCGATCAGCCAGTCCCTGCTCGGCACCACGAGCCCGGCCGGGGTGAAGGCGATCTTCCGCAGCTCCGCGTGGCTGCCGGAGTCCTTGCGCCACAGGCCGCTCACGATGTCCACGGCCTCCTCGGGCGTGGCCGCGAACTCCAGACCGGCGTAGACGGGCGCACAGGCGTCCAGACCCAGGTCCTGCGCCGAGAGCCGGCGGCCGAGCCGCCGTGTGAACACCTCGGCGATCAGGGCGGGGGTCGTGCCGCGAGGCTGCTGGCCGCGCAGCCAGCGGGTCACGGAGGTCTTGTCGTAGCGCAGATCCAGGCCGTGCTCGAGCCCGAGCTGGTCCACTCTGCGGGCCAGGCCTGCGTTGGAGAATCCGGCTTCTGCGATGAGCGCGGCGAGCTGTCGGTTGGGGATGCGCTGCGGAGGTCGTTCCGTCATCAGCTGTGCGGTCTCCTGCCTTCCGGGCCGGGAGCAGCCCTCATGGAACGGCGCGAATTTAGCCGCCCCTACGGCTCGGCCCGCCAGCTTCGCCCCACATTCATCCGATCGTGTGAGGATTGGGGACGTCGCTGACAGGCGCCGCGTGACCGGGAACTGCCCGGCACCTGCCCGGCCGCCGTTTCCGGAGCCGCCGTACAGTGGCTGGGCGCGATGAGTGCAGGGTGAAGGTTCTAGGGAGGCACAGCCGTGAGTGAGCTGCGGTTCGTCCAACTGGGGTTCGGCGAGGAAGCCGTCGAGTACCAGGAGGCGTGGCAGAAGCAGCGCGAGGTCCACGCCGCCCGCTTCGCCGACGAGATCGATGACACCTGCCTGCTCCTCGAGCACCCGCCCGTCTACACGGCGGGCCGGCGCACGGCGGACAGCGAACGCCCTCTCGACGGCACTCCCGTCGTCGACGTCGACCGCGGCGGCAAGATCACCTGGCACGGCCCCGGCCAGCTGGTGGGCTATCCGATCCTGAAACTGCCGCGTCCGGTGGACGTCATCGCGCATGTGCGCCGGCTCGAGGACGCGCTGATCCTGACCTGCGCGGAGTTCGGCCTGGAGACCAGCCGGGTCGAGGGACGCAGCGGCGTATGGGTCCTCGGCGACCCGGTCGAGCAGCGTCCGGCGATCGGCGGTCTCTCGCTCGACTTCGACCCACGGCTGCAGGACGAGGAGTTCGACCCGCGGCTGAACGGCCCGGAGTACGCCCCCTCCAACGCCGGCCAGCGCCGCGAGGACCGCAAGCTCGCCGCGATCGGCATCCGTATCGCCAAGGGCGTCTCGATGCACGGCTTCGCGATCAATGTGAACCCGGACAACACCTGGTTCGACAGGATCGTGCCGTGCGGCATCCGGGACGCGGGCGTGACCTCGCTCTCGTACGAACTGGGCCGCGAGATCACCATCGCCGAGGTTCTCCCGGTCATCGAGAAACATCTCCGCGACGTCCTGGAGAACGCCGAACTGCGGCCGCGGGACGTCGAGGCAGCCGTCTAGGGAATGCGCCCCTCTGGCCAAGGGTTGGCCAGACGTAAGGCCACACAAATAACGGGCGTACCCTGGTGTCCGCCGAAGAATCGAAGTCGTAGGGAGCCGGACGTGTCCGCAGTCGCACCCGACGGACGCAAGATGCTGCGCCTTGAGGTCCGGAACAGCCAGACCCCCATCGAGCGCAAGCCCGAGTGGATCAAGACCCGGGCGAAGATGGGGCCCGAGTACACCCAGATGCAGAAGCTCGTGAAGAGCGAGGGTCTGCACACGGTGTGCCAGGAGGCCGGCTGTCCGAACATCTACGAATGCTGGGAAGACCGCGAGGCGACCTTCCTCATCGGCGGCGACCAGTGCACCCGGCGCTGCGACTTCTGCCAGATCGACACCGGTAAGCCCGCCGCGCTCGATCTCGACGAGCCGCGCCGCGTGGGCGAGTCGGTCGTCACGATGGACCTGAACTACGCCACGATCACCGGCGTCGCGCGCGACGACCTGGAGGACGGCGGCGCCTGGCTGTACGCGGAGACGGTGCGCCGGATCCACACGATGACGTCGGAGCGCGAGGCGGGCCGTACGAAGGTCGAGCTCCTCATCCCCGACTTCAACGCGGTGCCGGAGCAGCTTGCCGAGGTCTTCTCCTCGCGCCCCGAGGTGCTCGCGCACAACGTCGAGACCGTGCCGCGGATCTTCAAGCGGATCCGCCCCGGTTTCCGTTACGAGCGCTCGCTCGAGGTGATCACACGTGCCCGCGAGGCGGGCCTGGTCACCAAGTCGAACCTCATCCTGGGCATGGGCGAGGAGCGCGAAGAGGTCAGCGAGGCACTGCAGCACCTGTACGACGCCGGCTGCGAGCTGATCACGATCACGCAGTATCTGCGTCCTTCGGTACGCCACCACCCGGTCGAGCGCTGGGTGAAGCCGCACGAGTTCGTGGAGCTCAAGGAGGAGGCCGAGGAGATCGGCTTCTCCGGTGTGATGTCGGGGCCGCTGGTCCGTTCCTCGTACCGAGCGGGCCGGCTGTACCAGCAGGCGATGGAGCGGCGGGGTGCCGTGGCCACCCCGCAGACTGTGTGAATTCAGGCACAAGCAATTACCACTGAGTAATCAACGGTTGACGCGGCGCATGCCCTCCCCGCAGGTCGGGGCGGTGTATGGGCCGCGTCAGCGTTTGCGGATGGCGCAAAAAGGTTTCATCGGTGTTTGACCGCTCGGTCATGCACTGGTAACACCAGTCAGTGACATTGGGTCTACGCACAGCACTCACCGCTCACGGCGCTGCAGTGCACCGCACCGCACTGCAGCGCTTCCACTCATCGTCGACGCTCACCCTTAGGGGGACCTCAACCATGCAGGCCGCGCCGGTACGTCCCGTACGCGCTACCGCCATTCCGTCCGTCACCGATGCTCTGCGCGCCATGGAGTCGCTGCTCCTGGGCGGCGGACAGCGCACTGCCCGCCGGAACGCATGGACGGCGGTCCTCGAAGACCGGCGCCGGGCCAAGGACAGGGTCGAGGCGCAGCATGTACTGGAGGGTGTGGCCGGACGCACTTCCTAGGCCACGTAAACTTCCAGACATGGCGAGGAAGGCAAACTCCGACAGCACTGACGCTGCTGCGAACACTGGGCGACTGAAGCAGATCGCTCTGACGTACAAGATGACCCGAAAGGCCGATTCCAAGATCGGTCTTGTCCTAGCGGCTGTGGGAATCGTCACCTTCGGTGTCTTCCTCGCGATCGGCTTCTTGATCGACCACCCCGTTTATCTGGGCATCCTTGGCTTCCTGCTGGCCTTCCTCGCGATGGCGATCGTCTTCGGACGCCGTGCCGAGCGAGCGGCCTTCGGGCAGATGGAGGGCCAGCCGGGCGCGGCGGCCGCGGTGCTGCAGAACGTGGGACGCGGCTGGAGCACGACCCCGGCGGTGGCGATGAACCGCAGCCAGGACGTGGTGCACCGGGCGGTCGGCAAGGCAGGCATCGTCCTGGTGGCGGAAGGCAACCCCAACCGGTTGAAAACGCTGCTGGCAGCCGAGAAGAAGAAGATGGCGCGCATCGTCCTGGACGTACCGGTGCACGACATCATCGTCGGCGACGGCGAGGGCCAGGTGCCGCTGAAGAAGGTGCGCACCACGATGCTGAAGCTGCCGCGGGTGCTCAGCGGACCGCAGGTCACGGCGGCCAACGACCGGCTGCGGGCGATGGGCGACCTGATGAGCAATATGCCGCTGCCGAAGGGTCCGATGCCGAAGGGCACGCGGATGCCGCGCGGCGGAAAGCAGCGCTGACCCACGACAGACACAGAGGCGGCCCGGGACGTACACGTCCGGGGCCGCCTCTCTCTGCGTCTCGCCGCGTGTCGCTGTCTCTCGCCGCGTCTCGCCGCTCGTGTTGCCCGTCCGTCCCGCCTTCTCGCTCTCCTCTAGATCCGCACCTGTACGGCGCGGGCGAGGCGGTCGTGCAGCCCGCGCCCGTCGCGGTCCCAGATGAGCGCCGGGATCGCGACGCAGAGCAGCAGGCTCCGCACGAGAACCCGGACGATCCCGAGCCGGCCGCCGCCTTCGGCGACGACGCGCAGACCGAAGATCCGCTTGCCGGGGGTGAACCCGACCGAGCCCACGGTCAGCACACTGAGTACGAGGAAGATGCTGAGCGCCCAGTTTCCGACGGCCTGTCGGTCACCATTCGCGAACAGCCCGTATGCGATCAGGAGGCAGAGCCCCCAGTCGACGAAGACGGCGCCGAACCGCCGCCCGAGGGGGGCGATGGAGCCCGGCCCCGCCTCCGGCAGGCCGAGCCGCTCGCCCCGGTGACCGAAGTCGGCGCCCATGTCCTCGGCCGCCGCGCGGGGCCCCGAGAGCCACGATCCGATTGCTTGCCTGTTGTCCACCCGTACACGGTACTGCGCCCGGTTTCACCCACCTGCGGGCGGGGCCGAGACGCGGCACCGACCCCGGTCCGGTTAACTTCGGCGAAACAAATGGGTCATGCTGGAGAAATCCCGTCTGCCTATCGTCGGGTCCAGCGTGTGCCACCGCACTGGCCGCACGACCGAGCTGCAACCCCGCCCCTCCCGGGTCGGGAGTAGGAGGAGTTGGATGTTCCAGAACGCCGACGACGCGAAGAAGTTCATCGCCGACGAAGACGTGAAGTTCGTCGATGTCCGGTTCTGCGACCTGCCTGGTGTGATGCAGCACTTCACCATCCCGGCAAAGGCGTTCGACCCGGCCGAGGAGCTGGCTTTCGACGGCTCGTCGATCCGCGGATTCCAGGCCATCCACGAGTCCGACATGGCGCTCCGCGCGGACCTGTCGACCGCCCGTGTCGACCCCTTCCGGCGCGACAAGACGGTCAACATCAACTTCTTCATCCACGACCCGATCACGGGCGAGCAGTACAGCCGCGACCCGCGCAACATCGCCAAGAAGGCCGAGGCGTACCTCGCCTCCACCGGCATCGCGGACACCGCGTACTTCGGCCCCGAGGCCGAGTTCTACGTCTTCGACAGCGTCCGCTTCGAGACCAAGGCGAACGAGGCCTTTTATCACATCGATTCCGAGGCCGGCGCCTGGAACACCGGTGCGATCGAGGACAACCGCGGCTACAAGGTCCGCTACAAGGGCGGCTACTTCCCGGCCCCGCCGGTCGACCACTTCGCCGACCTGCGCGCCGAGATCTCCCTGGAGCTGGAGGCCTCGGGCCTCCAGGTCGAGCGCCAGCACCACGAGGTGGGTACCGCCGGCCAGGCCGAGATCAACTACAAGTTCAACACGCTGCTCGCCGCGGCCGACGACCTGATGCTCTTCAAGTACATCGTGAAGAACGTCGCGTGGCGCAACGGCAAGACCGCGACCTTCATGCCGAAGCCGATCTTCGGCGACAACGGCTCGGGCATGCACGTCCACCAGTCCCTGTGGCAGGGCGGCGTCCCGCTGTTCTACGACGAGCAGGGTTACGCGGGCCTGTCGGACACCGCCCGCTACTACATCGGCGGCATCCTGAAGCACGCGCCGTCGCTGCTGGCGTTCACCAACCCGACGGTGAACTCGTACCACCGCCTGGTCCCCGGCTTCGAGGCCCCGGTCAACCTGGTCTACTCGCAGCGCAACCGCTCCGCTGCGATGCGTATCCCGATCACGGGCTCGAACCCGAAGGCCAAGCGCGTCGAGTTCCGCGCCCCGGACCCGTCGTCGAACCCGTACCTGGCGTTCTCGGCGCTTCTGCTCGCGGGCCTCGACGGTGTGAAGAACAAGATCGAGCCGGCCGAGCCGATCGACAAGGACCTCTACGAGCTGGCCCCGGACGAGCACGCGGGCGTCCCGCAGGTCCCGACCTCGCTCCCGGCGGTGCTGGAAGCGCTGGAGGCGGACAACGAGTACCTGCAGGCCGGCGGGGTCTTCACGTCGGACCTGATCGAGACGTGGATCGACTACAAGCGGACGCACGAGATCGCGCCGATCCAGCTGCGGCCGCACCCGCACGAGTTCGAGCTGTACTTCGACATCTAAGAACGCCGCAGGTCAGAGCGGGTTTCCGCTTGCCTGGGCCGTCTGTGGGCCGTCGGCCGTGCTCTTCCCTCCTGGAAGCCACGACCGACGGCCTTCGCATTGCTCCTCCACTGCCCCCGACCCGTCCTACTCCATGTGCGGGGGCGGCAGAACGAACTCTTGCCGTAGAGGAGCCATGTGCTCGCAGAGCATCTCGTTTGCTGCCTCGACCTCCCGCCCGATCCTGTCGCGCAGACGGCGAGTCCGTTCCGGATCAGTGCCGTCGTCAGCCAAGACCGCTTGGATCGCTTCCACGTACGCTGACGTGAACAGTGATATCGCCTTTTCGTTAGCCCGCTCCGCAATGCGCCGAGAGTCAGGCTCAGGGTCCTCCCAACCCGCATCGTCAATGACCGTCTCAAGTTCATGCCCATGTCTCCAGATCCCCAGCGCTACATGGACGTGGTGCGCCGCGAACCTGACGACCTCAGGCCCCAGCGTGGCAACCTTGGCCTGGGACCGCTCCACGCGCCCCAAAGCGCCTTCAGCTTCGGAGTACGCGGCACGTGCCGCGTTGGGATCCCGCTCCCGCAGCTTCTCAAAATCCCTGAGAAACCCGGCTGCCTCATGGGTGCGATCAAGAAACTCCTCATAGGCTGATGCGCGCTGTTCACGCAACCACAGCCGGTGCTCAGCTTTCTGGTCTGACTGCTGCGCCGCCACCTGAGCTGCCACCTGCTCACGAACGCTCTTGAGCGTGAGGAACTGAGCGATCCAAGCGCCAAGCAATGCGCTAGCCGCAGCGATGATTGCCGTCCACAGCTGCATCATGTCCATTGCCTTTCCATACCCACGGCGGTCAGCAGGCCTGTGTCGAGAGGGAGCCGAGGTTCTCCTCGCCGATGTCTCTAGCCAGACTCAGGCGGCATCGTCCACTCTGCCTCCTTCCTGGCGTGCGCCGCCTACGAAAGCGCCATCAATGGCCTTGCGGACGACCACCCCGGCCTGCGCAAGGTCTGGGTCGACGGTGGCTACCGCAAGCACTTCGTCGAGCACGCCGCGACCCTCGGCATCGACCTCGAAATTGTCCAACGCACCCCTGGGAGCAGGGGATTTACCCCGATCCCGAAACGGTGGGCGGTGGAGCGGACCTACGGCTGGCTCATGCTCCACCGCCGCCTGGCCCGCGACTACGAAACCCACCCACACCGTTCCGAAGCCATGATCCACCTCGCGATGACCGACCTGATGGCTCGCCGTCTCACCGGAGAGAACACCATCTCCTGGCGAGACCCGACATCAGCACATCAAAGCGGCATGCAGGGATGAAACAGCAGGATGAAACGACCTCTAAGCACCTGACTACTCATCGGCCCCCGGTCGGTCAGTTGGGCCGTCGAAGGCCGCTCATGGCCGACCAAGGACGACAGTCGACGACCGCTCCCCCGCAGGTCGGCGAGGCTGGCCGTGGCGGAAGCCGAGGTCAGAAATCTGCTCGGTCAGTTCTTCGACATCTAAGAGGCAGGGTCGGGCGACCTGGTCTGAAGCCCTGGAAACAGGCTGTGACCTGCGAAAACTCTTCTCAGTTCTCGTTGCTTCCGGGTTTCCCCCTTGTGCACCGCGTGTGCACCGCTCGGTCGATTCCCTGACCCAGTGCCAGCAACACAGAGGGCCGCCGCCGCGAAGGGGCGGTTTCTAGGGATCGTCGCAACACGTGGTCGGTTTGATCAGGCCGCGAGCAGTTTATGCAGGCGCTCGGCTGGAGTCTCCCAGCCGAGCGTTTTGCGTGGGCGGCCGTTGAGTTCGGCGGCGACGGCATCAAGGTGGTCGCGGGTGTGGGTGGCGAGGTCGGTTCCCTTCGGGAAGTACTGCCGAAGCAGGCCGTTGGTGTTCTCGTTCGAGCCGCTGGCGGCCCTCAGTCGTGGCGCCGACCACGCGTTCCGAGCCGTCGCCCGCATTGTGGTCGAGCTGACCTGCGGCGGAGCGCCAACCATGGATCTGACCTGGCATTTCCCCGTTGGCCTGCGACGGTCCCGACGGTCGTTTACGACTGTCCTGCGGACTGATCGCGGACCACTGCGCCTACATGGACCGCCCGCTGGCCGCTCCCGTGTCAACTCTGGTGAGGCGCGTCCTATACGTGCTGTGAAAATCGCAGAAGCTGTGTTTGTTACCCCTACAGCCAACCGTCGAGCGAAACCTGGGCGTCCCCGTCCAGGTAATGGCGGAGCGCACTGGCAGTGGTGTCCACGAAGGACTTGGGGATGGCGCCGGCGTCCATCCAGCGGACCTGGGAGTGCTTGCGCGGTTCGCGGTTTTCGGGTTCGCCCGTCCATTCGTGGGCGGCGAAGACGACGGTGAGGAAGCCGTTGGGGGCTTCGACCCCCCAGGCGCCGTGGATGATGTGGGCGACCTTGAGGGACTCGGGCTTCACGGTGAGGCCGGTCTCCTCGTAGAGCTCGCGGACCGCGGTTTCGGTGATGGGCTCACCCGGTTCGCTCTTGCCGACGGGCAGGTCCCACATGCCCTGGGCGAACTTGGCGTTCTCGCTGCGCTGGAGGAGCACGACGCGGTTGGTGGCCTTGTCGTGGACGATGACGGCGGCGACCAGCAGGGTCATCGAGTCGAGCGCCGGCTTGAGGGCTGGGGGGCGGTCGTCGGTGGGCTGGGCCACGGTTTTCCCTTCGTCGGGCGGGTTGTTGGGCATGTTAGGCGAGGGCCTCGCGGGCGCGGCGGGCGAGATCGGCGGCGCCGGGGACCCGGCGGCGCTGGTAGACCGCGAGGGTGGAGCGGATCGAGGAGATTGCCTTGCGGGTGCGGTCGGAGGTCATGCCCTCCATGAGGACCAGTGCCTGGGTCCAGGCGGCGACCGCTTCGTCGGCGCGGGCCTGGGCGGCGAGGCTGTCGCCGAGGTCGGCGTGGGTGAGGGAGTGGACGCGCTTGTACTTCTCCGGGTCCCAGCGGGTGAGGGCATCGCGGTGCTGTTGTTCAGTGCCGATGTGGTCGGCGAGGTCGGTCAGGGTGCGGGCTGTGTGGCTGGCCACGGTGCCGGCGGCGGGGCCGCTGACGCGGGAGAAGCTGGGCTGGGGTTCATCGTCGCGTAGGAGGGCGTCTTCGGCGGCGAGGAGGGCGCGTGCGGCGGCTGGGTTCTCGCCGACGGCTGCGTAGGCGCGGGCGTGGGTGATGTGAAGGAGGGCTTCGGTCTGGCCGTCGATGTGGCCGACGCCACGGGTGAGGGCACCTTCCACGAGGCCGACACAGTGGTGGGGCTGTTTGAGGCTGAGGGCCTGGTGGGCGAGGGCACGCATCATCCAGGCGGCGTGGCCGTGCGGGTCGGCTTCGCAGGCGAGTTGGTAGCCGACTTGGTAATAGCGCTGGGCGGCGCCTTCGTGGCCGAGGTCATGGTGTTTCCAGCCTGCGAGGTAGGCGAGTTCGGCGACGGCACCGAAGGCGGCGTGGCGTAAGGATTCGGAGGGGAAGCGTCCGCGGAGCATGGGTGCTGCGGTATCGGCGAGGTACGCGGTGACCGTGGTCAGGCCGTGCCCGCCGCCAAGGCGTTCGTCGGCGGCGCTGAAGGCCGCCGTGATCTGCCGTACGACGTCGATGTCCTCGCCGCCGACGAGGGAGCGGGCGGTGCGGGCGCGGAGCATGCGGGAGGTGGCTTCGTCGTCGTGCAGTAGTGGCATCGCCACGCCGGCCGTGGTGAAGGCAGCGATGGCTAGGAAGCGTCGGCGTTCGACGTCCGCGCGGCCGAGGTCGGTGACCGTAGTGACCGGGTCGTCGTCGGCTGGGTGTTCGGTGTCCCGTGACTGGAGGCCGATGTCGGTCTGGGTGACGACGCGGCCCAGCCGTCGGGAGAGGGCTTCAGCGAGGTACTGGCCTGCCTGGCCGGACGGAGCACGAGTTCCGTTCGCCCAGTGGGAGATGGCCGACTTGTTGGTCTGGAGCAGTTCGCCGTTCTCGGCGGCGATGCGGCGTACGTCCCTGGCGAGCGCCTCGTACGTGCATCCGGCGGTGGCAATGGCTTCGCGCAGGCGGGAGTTGGGGTCGGTCGGCGCTGGCACGATCCTCCGTCCCGGAGCTGTAAACCGCGTATACCGCTTGGTCTCGGTCACACCGTACCCACTCTGCGTAGCGGGCTGTTCACTTGTCGACAGCCGCCCCACTCTTGGGCCGGGCGGCCCCAAGTTCCGTACGCCCTACCGGGCTCGGGCATTCCTATGCCCCGGCCTGGCCGATCAGAGACGGAGAAACAGTGACCACCATCGACACCGCGACCATCACTGTCGAACTGCCCGACGCCTTCGACCAGCGCTGGAGCCGCCTGCCCGGCATCCACGTGGACGGCCGGCGCATCACCATCGACCCGGCCGAGTACTTCTTCCGCTTCGAGTCCAACACCTGGCTCGTCGCCGACTGGGACCTGGTCAAGGCCCAGCTCCTCGACGTGGACGAGACGACCGAGAGCTCGGTCGAGCAGCTCGCACTCGACTTCATCAAGGACAACAGCGAGTCCACGTCGGACGCCGCCCGTGTGCTGGCAACGGCGTACGGGGTCTACTCGTACCTCTTCCGCAAGGAGCACCTCGAATCGCTCGGCCTCCCGCAGGTCACCGCCAGCCACCTGCGCATGCTGCGCGAAGCGGCCACGCTGATGGCACTCAACAAGGTCGAGCTGGACGGCCACATTTCCAACGTCGGCCCGTGCTGGTTCTTCCCTGCCGCCACCTCCGTCGTCTTCGACCTGGACGACGAGATGGGCGGAATGCTGGACGAGGTTTACCACGGCGGCTGGTTCAACGAGCACCGCCGGATCGAGTCCATCAAGGCCCATGCCGCCCTCGGCGGCCGGCTCGTGCACGGCTGCCAGTCCGTGCCGGACCAGTCCGGCGGGGTCGTCGCGCCCTACGGTGCCTCGATGGCCAACTTCCGTGACGACCTGGCCGAGTTCAAGGCGGGGTGGATCGAGCAGGTCTACGCCCACCGCGTGACCGCGGCCGAGTAACCCCAACCCCAGTACGGCTCCGGGGCGGGCTGACCCACTCGCCCACCCCGGAACCCACCAGCCCCCTGGAGACCCCCATGGACCAGAGCATGACCGCCGCCCTGCTGGACGACTTGTGCACGCTCGTCGGCAAGCCCCTCCCCGAACGTGCCGAGATCCGCGTCTGGGACATGTCCGGCGCCGAACGCGTCACCTTCCCCGACGGCACCACGGCCGTCTTCAAGTACGCCAAGGAGCCGTTCGACTGCGAGGCACAGGCCCTGCGGGTTGCACACCAGCGCGGGCTGCCGGTCCCCGAGCTGCACGCCACCGCCATGCAGGACAAGTGGCTCGGGATGCTCATGGACGACCTCGGCACCCCTGTACGGGATGCCGACGACCTCGACGGCGTCGCCGCTGCCGTTATGCTCCACGCCGCCCGCCCGGCAGGCGGCCTGCCCCTCCTCGACAGCGCGGGCCTCGCGGCCCTGCCCGGCCGAGCCCTCGATCACCTCCAGCGGCTGCGGAAGGCCGACCGGTGGACGGACTGCGACGACATCGAGACCGCCCTGGGCAAGATCTCCGCTGCGGCCGGGGCTCGCGTCCAGGGGGCGACGCTCGACCCGTTCGGCTGGGTCCACTCCGAATTCCACCCCACGAGCATCCACATCGGGGAGAACGGCTGGCACCTCCTCGACTTCGCCCGCGCCTTCACCGGCCCCGGCCTGATCGACCTCGCCTCCTACCACGGCACCACCGACAGGCCGAGTCCTGTGCGACTGCGGGTGTTCCTGGAGCAGTACGTCACCGCAGGCGGCCACGAGGACGCGCTCGCCGCCCGGGGTGACCTGGCCGCCGAGGCATGGGCCTTGGGCTGGCACCGCATGTGGGCAGTGGAGTGGTTCATGGAGCAGGCCATTCGCTGGATCAACGACCCGGCCGCGGACCCCGCGTACATCCCCGTCGTCCGCCGCCACCTGAACGACGTGGTCCAGCTCCTGGAGGTCTAGGTGCTCGCCCAGGTCTCCCCTTGGTACGCCCACGCTGCCCAGCGCATAGCCGCTGCTCCCGCCCACGCGCTCACCGCACCGACGCGGATGGAATGGAGCACCCACCCGGCCTCGGTCCCGGCGCCGAGATTCTCGGCCCGGACCTCCGCCGCAAGCGCATCCTGGAGCTGGGCTGCGGCCCCGGCCATAACGTAGCCCACCTCGCGAAAGGCCATCAGGCCCGCGTCACCGGCGTGGATCTGGTCGGACTCCAGATACGCCGTGCCCGCTCCCACTACGGACACATCGACGACGCCACGTTCGCCGCCGGCAACGCACTGCACCACCTGCAGGTCACCGGCCAGACCTTCGACGCGATCTACTCCGTCTTCGGCGCCATCGGCCTCGTAGACCCCGAGCTCCTGCTCGCCGCCATTTCGCGCCGCCTGAAGCCGGGCGGTGTCCTGGCTTTCTCCCTCCCGCACCCGGCGCGGGCCGGAAGACATCCATCCGCTGACGATCGTCCGCGCGAGGACTACGTCACCATGCCCGACCACACCCGACTACCCATCGCACGATGGGAGTTCGACGCCCACCGCTGGGGCGCCCACCTCGCCCGGACCGGCCTGCGCATCACGTCAGCCCTGGAGCTTCGCCACCCGCGCCGCGACCCGTGGCCGACAACCCTGCTGATCACCGCCCGCAAAAGCCCCGGAGGCAACGATGACCCTGCCCTACCTGCTGCTGGACATCGACGGCGTCCTCATACCGTTCCCGGCTGCTGACGGCAGCACACCGCCCACCCACGTCCGCCACACCGTCCTGCCCACCGGTCGGCACCCCAACGACCCTGTCCCCGTCTGGCTCGACCCGAACCACGGCGGCGTCCTCACCGCCCTCCTGACCAGCGGCCTCATCACCCCCGTGTGGTGCACGAGTTGGCGCAAGAACGCGACCACGATCATCGGTCCCCTCCTTGGCCTGCCCGACTTCCCCTACCTCGACCTCCCCCGCCCCCAGATCACCACCAGCCACCCCAACGGCTACCTCTGGAAACGCGACCATGTCGACCCTTGGATCGGCAGAAACCCCGTCGTCTGGATCGACGACGACTTCACTGCCCTCGACCATGCCTGGGCCGCCGAACGCACCGCCCGCGGCCATCCGACGCTGCTCGTGCAGCCCGACCCGCACGCCGGCCTCCAACCGGACCACCTGACTGTGGTCCGAGAGTGGGCCGCCCGCCTTCGGGAGACGCGAGAGGATGCTGACGCCGCGTAGGCAGCAGGAGCATGCTGAAACGGTGCTGGCCCGCACCCTGTGGTGTGGGCCAGCCATATTCCGAGGACCTATCGACGGGGGCACCAGGCCCGGACTTCCGGTCCGAGGCCGGACGTCTACACACTCGCCGATCTACTCGGCCATGAGGATCCCGCCTTCCCGCTGCGCCGCTACGTGCACCGTGTGACGGGGCCGTCGAGAAGGCCCGCAAGGCGATCGGCCACCGCAATCGGACTGCTGCATAGCCCTCCTCTGGCCCCCTTGCGCAGCCAGGAGGTTGGGCGAACACAACCCCTTCTGGGCCGACTTACCCGACGATGGTCGGGACGGCTATGCGCCGATGTGCGATGACGAGGGGGATGGCATGCGTGTTGAGGTTCATGTCGAGTCGGCGGACAGCGAACTCCGTTCGCTGCTCGGCTGGCTGCGGAGCGACCCTGACATCAGGCGTTCCGCCGTGCTGGAGATACGCGAGGAGCCGCCTCAGGAAGGCCAGATGGGGACGGCTGCCGACGTCTTGCAGTTGATCACGGACAACGGATGGAACGCCGCGAACTTCGTGCTAGCACTCGTCGCGTGGAAACGGACACGTCCACGAGACCCGCGTCTCAGGGTTCGGCGTGACGACCTTGCCGATGCCCTGACCGATTGCAGCGAGGAACAGATCGCCCGGATCATCCGCCTCCTCCAAGAGGAGCAAGGCGAAGGCGGGGAAGGCACGGGACGTTGAGCATATTGCCGGATCCTGGAGCCTCGCGGGCGGTGTTGATCGGGACGAGCGCGTACGACTTCCTCGAGGACCTCCCTGCCGTGTCCAACAACCTCAACTCCCTTGCGGAGGCACTCCGCGGACCCACGTCCTGGAATCTGCGACCGGACAACTGCGGCGTCGTCGCGAACCCGGCGAGCGCGGAAACCGCGATGGACTCCGTACGGGACGCCACCGCGACGGCCCGGGACTCGTTACTCGTGTACTACGCGGGTCACGGGCTGGTCGACCCGGATGGGGAGCTCTACTTGGGGCTGCCTCAGTCCCGGCAGCAGCGGGTGGATACGGGATTGCCGTACAACTGGCTCCGCAGAGCACTTCTGGAGGGGCATGCAGAGCGGACTGTCGTCGTACTCGACTGCTGCTACGGCGGCCTCGCCCTCGGAATGATGGGGCCCTCAGATCTGGCTGCTCAGGCCGACGTGGAAGGGACCTACCTGCTGGCCGCAGCCTCGGAGACTCGTCAGGCGCTTGCTCCGCCTGGGGAGACCCACACGGCATTCACGGGAGAACTGCTCAGCATCTTGGCCATGGGAATTGCGGGTGGCCCCGAGAAACTGGACCTGGACTCCGTGTTCCGGCAGTTGCGGACAGCTCTCACTGCCAAAGGCCGGCCTGTCCCGCAAGGACGAGGACGAAACAGCAATGGGCGACTGGCGCTCGGCAGGAATCCGGCCTTCAGCCGAATTCCACTGGCGAGTGACACGAGCGACAGCCCGGCCGAGCGCCGGTTGTGGCCGGACCCGGTAGCCATCCGTACCGTTCAAGGCTATTTCTTCGCATTGGGCCAGGTACGCGTAGTAAGTGGACTCACGCACGCCGCCGTCAGTCTCCGATCCGGCGGAGAGATCGCCGCCGGAACAGTCAGCAGTCTCCTCAATCGCAAGGACCTGCCGAAGACATGGAAGACGACGGGGATCTATCTGACCGCCTGCGGTGTACCGGACGAGCAGGTCGACGGCTGGAGACAATCCTGGGATCGCCTTCGAGCGGAGGCGCCCACAACCACCGAGACCGCGGATCCGGCGGCGGATCGTGGCCGGACCCATGACAGCCGCAAGGTGTCCGTGTGGGCCAGAGTGGTCCGCCGCAGGGGCCGCCGCAACGCCTGAGCCAGGCGTGCCCAGGAGTCTGCGGGACTAGCGGGACGGAGATGCCGTCTCTGAATGCGCCCTTCGTTGCGGACTAGGCGTCGACTTGCTGTCCTCATCTCCGAAGAGAGTGTTCCAAGCGGCGATCAGAAGAAGCACGCCAACAGCGATCACCCACAGGGCAGGCTTCTTAGCTCGACCGGAGACGCTCGACGGCCTCACATAATGCGCCGCTCGGTAGTAGCCCTTCCGGCTCTGTGCCACTTCGCCACCCCCGATTCAAATGCAGTGCATGCCAGCAGTGAAGTGTGACAGAGAGCCAGGTCCGCCCTCCGACATATCTGAGACGGCGGCTGGATCTGGTCGGCGAATGACGCTCACCGCATGCTTGCCACCGGCACGGCCGGCGTCAGAGGGCGTGTGCGACCTGCGGCCAGCGCGGCCGCGACCCGAGTCGTCTGTGCCCCTTCGAAATGACCGGTGGGGCGACTCATGCCGCCGCATCTGCTGACGCGGGGAGGCGCTGGCCTGGGGATAACGCATCGCCTCTGTCCTCGGATGCGCTATCCCCAGGCCAGTCAGTAGCACGTCGCAGCAGGTCAGGAACCCTTCCCACCTCTACTTCGACATCTAGGAAGACCCCCGGTCGGAGCGGGTCACCACTCCGACCGGGCCGTATGTAGGCCGTCGGCCGTGCTCTTCCCGCTGTGGAAGGCGCGGTCGACGGCCTTTCCCACCGGTGGAATCAGGCCTCCTACCGAGCGAGGGTACCGCCACCCCCGACGTGGAGTGGCGGCCGTTTCGGCTCTCTGCCGGTGCGACAGACGGGTCGCCGCGGATCAGTCCTCGGACCGCTCGGACGCCAGCAGTGCGCGCAGTTCGCCCACCGCCTCCCGCAGCCGGTCCGCGAACGTCCGCATCTGGTCGGCCACCGCCAGCGGTGTGCTCAGATAGATGTTGAACCTCTCGGGCAGCAGCACATAGGCCACGCCGATGCAGCGGCTGCTGGTCGAGCCGAAACCGAAGTACTGGATGTTCTCGGACGGCGCGGAGCTCGTACTCAGGTAGTCGTCCCGCATCGTGAGCCAGCCCGGCGTCCGGTACAGCGCAGGCTGCTCCGTCACGCCCAGCTCCGCCCCGCGCCGGCGCTGGATCAGCTCCAGCTCCCACAGGTGCTGCTCGGGCGCCTGCCCGTTCTGGGACTCCTTCGCGCGTGCCACATGCTTCTCGGCGGCGGCCCGGAACGCGGCGCGCCGGGTCTGCGCGTCCGCCGCCGGGTCGTCCATCGCCGCCACGAACTCCTGCGCCTCCGGGGTGACGACGCGCATCGCCTCCGTCCGCCCGCGCCGGTACTGCCTCGTGGCGATCGACTCGTATGTGGCGCCCAGGTGCCCCTTGGCCCGCTGATGGGCGAGCTGGTAGGCGACCTGAACAAACGCGTCCGGAGAGACCCGAAGCGCCTTGGCCGCCTTGCTGCCGAAGTCCTCGAACGACACCGTGCGGGTCGCGGTGGCCGCCCCGTACGCGGCGAAGGCGTCGGCGGCGGAGCGCACCTGGGCCCGCAGGGCGTCGTCCAGCTCGAACACGACCGGCGTCAGCGCCGGCAGACCCTGCGGACGGGCTCCGGACTGCCGGGACTGTTCCTCGGCCGGGGTGCTGAGCAAGGCGTCGGTGAAGCTGAGGATGGTGGTCCCGTCCAGCTCGCAGTGCTCGACGTTGATGCCCGCCCGGCCGTCGGCGAAGACGATGAAGGAGACGGCCTTGTCGAACCAGCGGTTGCCGCGGTCGCCGTACAGCAACTGGTCGCAGGTCTCCTGGGTGTCCGCGGGTGCGAAGTCCTCCAGTGCGACGCAGAACAGCGCGGTCTCGACATCGTCCAGTGCTTCGGCGTTGCGGGGGTGACAGGCGAGGAGCGACTCCCGGGCGGCCGCCCACTCCGCGCGCGCCATGGTGGTGAGGTGGCCCACCGAGGTGTCCGCGGCGGCCGGCTCGGCGCCGGCCTTCATCACGGCCAGCAGCCCCGCCTCGAGGTCGTCCAGGCTGTGGGGGACACCGTCCGGACCGAATACGTCCAGCTTGAACATGCCGCCCCGGAAGAACACCACGATGTGCCGTGCCTCGGACGGGCCTGGCCACTCCTCGGTGTAGGGGCTGCGGACGGTGTCCTGCTGCGCGCCGGGAATCCGGGTGGCGGAGAACAGGAACTTGTTCTGCACCATCGACTGGGGCCGCCCGCGCTGCGCCACCGGCACAATGAGCCCCTGATCGAGCTTCCGCTTGTAGTTGACGGCCCCGGCGATGAGCCCGGCTGCCCGCTCCACCTGCGCCTGGCCCGAATCCTTGAAGAGGAAGAAGAAGTTGGCGTTGAGCGCGATCCGGTCGCGGCGGCCCAGGTAGCGGTACGGCCAGAAGGTGTCGAGCCAGCTGTGCACGCCCTTGGTGGCGTCGTACTCCTCCAGCGCCGCGTGCAGCGCCCGGCCGGGGCCGTCGGGGCGGAGGAAGGCGGCGACCTCCGCTTCGGTCGCCGCCAGCTCGTCGGCGGTCAGCAGCGGAGCGCACCAGGCGAGAAACCTCTCGCAGCTCGCTTCCAGCGTAGGCAGCGGAATGCGCGGCAGGCTGTCCTCCTGAGCGAAGGTCGCGATGTCTGCCATTCCCTGACTGTTCAAATCTGCTCTCGATTCAGATCGTGGGGGCGGTGGATTCCTCGCGGACGGCGAGGCCCCCGCTCGGAGTGCCTGATGTGCCGTACGGGCGGGAGAGGTAGAGCTGTGCGTAGAGCCAGCCTTCCGCCTCCAGGCCCTGCGCATCCACCCCGGCGGCCGACATTCTGTCCAGCACGAGCGTCTGCTCCTGCGGGGAGGCGAACCGCCGTTGCTTGAAAACCCCTTCGACACGGATTGTCCGGTATCCCAGTCCGGCCAGCGCGCTCTCGACGGGGTCGAACGGGAACATCCGCAGCACGAAGTGCGCCATCCAGGGCAGGCGGTCGCCCTGCGCCCGGACGACGCGCATGAGTGTCCGCTCGGTGACATAGCCGAGGCAGCCCGTCGATATCACCAGGTCCGTCCCGGCGAACTGGGCGCGCTGCCGCGGTGTCGGCTCGTGCGCTTCCAGGTCCGCGTGCACCGCGTCGTCGAGGAACCCGGCCTCGAGCGCGTAGGACAACGCGCTGCCCGAGGTGTCCAGGCCGACGAAGCGGATGCCGTGGGCGGGTTGGCGAGACCGGGACAGCTCCCGGTCTCGCGCCAGCAGGGCCGCACGAGTCACGGCCCCGGTCTCCACGCCGCCCACCGACTCGGTCCCCGCGTCGCCCAGTGCGTCGGCGTCGCCGTCCGCGCCGCAGTAGCGCGCGTACAGCTCGTCCATCGTCGCGTCGTACTTCTGCAGGGCGGCGTTGATTCCGTACGAGCAGCCTATGTCCAGCACTTTCGGCACCGCGACGTGCTGGGACTCCCGGTACTCCTTGATGAGCTTTGCGAAGTAGGGCTTGGCCAGTTGTGGAACGCAATAGCCGAGCGGGCGCAGCACGCTGAAATAGCTGCGCGGATCGGGCTGGGTGTAGATGTGGTCGAGCGAGACTTTTCCGGTCGCGTCGAAACGCACAGGGCTTACTCCTCGGTGGATCTCAGCGTGGGAAAACGGCCTGCGGCGACTGCACGTCCTCGCCGCTCGCTAATCCAGCAGTCGGTCGCCCCGGACGGCCCGGCCCTCGGCCTCCAGGTGCTCGGGCAGCACCCGGCCGAAGAGCTGCCGGGTCCGTGCCACGCTTCCGATGACGCCGGGGCGCTCGCTGTACGCGAATATCGCGGAGTGGCGCGCGACCTCGCCCCGCACGGGGCTCACCCGGTGCAGCGAGTAGCGGCCCTTGAAAAGCTGCAGGTCACCAGGTTGCAGGGAGAGGCGCCTGGTCAACCGCTCGCCCCGGCCGTCCAGTACGTCCCGGACGTCGTCGAATCTCTCGTCGTGCGCGGACCTGATGTTCGGGCAGTACTCGAAGACGCCGCCGGCCTGCGCCTGCCGGGTGAGCATGCTCACGGTGAACTCGTTGGTGTCGAAGTGCCAGGGGTGCTCCATGCCCGGCGCGACAACGTTGAGAACCAGTCCGGAGAGCGGGTCCGCCAGCTCGTGCAGGTGCGGCAGTCCGAAGCAGCGGGCGACGAAGCGCTGGAACACCGGGTGGGAATAGAGCAGGCTGATGAGGGAGTCCGCGGGGATGCGGTCTCGCGCCACGAACGCGTTGCCCCGCTCGAAGCTCGTCCGGCCCGGGTGGTCCTCCGGCAGGGCCGAGTCCACCGCGATGTTGTAGACGTTGACCGTTTCGACGTCGAAGTGCGCCCGGGGGGCGATGGCCGAGCACTCCTGTTGCAGGACATCTCGGAGCGACGGACGGATGAAGTCCGGCAGCACGGTGCAGCCGAGAGTCGACAATTCGCGCTGGGCACGGGCAACCACGGCCCGTCCCTCGGCGCTCTCGATTTCCGGCAGGGGATAGCGAGCCGTGTCGACCACCTGGTCGAGCGTCATGGCTTCCAGGGTGCTCATTCGATCCTCTCCACGTGCGGGCAGACCGTTTCGAGCCGGATGCCGCCGTCCGCCGCGCGTCTCCGCCTCCGACGCCCCAGCGGGGGCGACCGATGCGGTCCGCGCGCCGTCAGGTCCTCACGCTCGGCTCTTCAGCAACTCCACAGGGGAGTACCACAGTTGAAGTTCCCACAGCACCGCCGCATTGTCTGTGACACGTCACACTGTGTGGATGGGGCGTACTCACTCCGCCCTCAAGTCACCGGTTCTCAGCGGGGCGCGCCAAGGACTGCGGCGGGTGGGTGTCCACCGCGACCGCGAGTATGTTCTCCCGCCCCCAGGCGCCCAGCGGCGCCAGCGCGTCATTGAGCGAGACGCCGAGCGAGGTCAGTGAGTACTCGACGCGAGGCGGCACCTCGGCATGGACCACGCGATGCACGATGCCGTCCGCCTCCAACTCCCGCAGATGGGAGGAGAGGACCTTCTCGGTCACGCCCGGCACCAGTCTGCGCAGTTCCCCGAAGCGGCATGTCTGCTGGTTGAGCGCCCAGAGGATCAGTACCTTCCACTTCCCGCCGACCACATCCATCGCCGCGTCGATCCCGCAGACGTACGCCCCCGGTCTCCGTAACTTCCCCATGCCCCACCCCTTCCGCCTGCTCGTCCGCCCCGGCCAACCACCCACTTCGGAGTGCGTACTTGATCGCTTCGGGGCCCGCGACAAGCCTAATCGGCAGGGCCGACACAGCCCGTGCGTCCACCGGTCGTCCACTGATCGCCCACCGAGGGAAATGGCATTGCACTAGTGCAAAATACGATTGCCGCTAGTGCAGAAAGAAGCTACCGTTCGAGCCATGCCTGCCAAGACACCTGTGTCCGTGACCCTGACCGGCCGCCATGTGCGCCTCGAACCGTTGACGATGGAGCACCTCGGCGACCTCTTCGCCGCGGGCGGCAAGGACGACGAGGTCTGGCGCTGGCAGGGCGGGCCGACGCCGCGTACGCGGGACGAACTCGGTTTCAAGCTCGGTGAACTGCTTGAAGCCGCGGAGCACGGCACCTACATACCGTTCGCCGTCATCCGTCGCGCTACCGGCCGGGCGGTCGGCTGGACCACGTTCATGGACATCGACGCGGAGAACGAGCGTCTGGAGATCGGCTGGACCTGGTACGGGCGCGCGTCCTGGCGCACGGAGGTCAACACCGAGGCGAAACTGCTGTTGCTGACGCACGCCTTCGAGGATCTGGGCATGGGGCGTGTCCAGTTGAAGACCGACCATATGAACCAACGGTCGCAGGCCGCCATCGCGCGTCTGGGGGCCCAGCGCGAGGGTGTGCTGCGCCGCCACCGCCGGCGCCCGGACGGTACGTGGCGGGACACCGTCTACTTCTCGCTCCTCGCGGAGGAGTGGCCGACCGCGAAGGCGCGCCTCGGCGCCCGGATCTGACCCGCCGGGTCGCGAGGCGGCGACCGGCCGGGGACGGCGCCGCCTCGGGACCGGTGCAACGGCCTGCGCCTCCTCCCTCACATGCGCGGCCCGTCAGGGTGATCGTCTCGCCGGAAGCCGCCGGACGCACGTACGATCGACCGGCATGGGGATCACTGTGCAGAATCTGACGTACTACCCGGTGAAGGGCTGTGCCGGTACGGAAGTTGGCTCCGCCCGGGTCGGCGAGACGGGGCTCGAGCACGACCGCACCTTCATGGTCGTCGACGCCGCCGACGGTTCGTTCCGCAGTCAGCGCACGCTGCCTGCCATGGCCGCGATCCGGCCCCGGATCGCCGACGGGGGTGCGTCACTGCGGCTGTCCGCCGACGGGGTCGAGAGCGTACTGCTGGAGGCCGACCCGGACGGCGAGCGGCGGCCGGTGAGGATGTTCGGGCGGGCCATCGGGCAGGGCGCGGATCAGGGGGGCGCCGCCGCGGAGTGGTTCTCCGAGGTGCTGGGGGCGAAGTCCCGGCTGGTGCGGGTGCCTTCGGACTTCGACCGGGACGGCTGGGGCGAGACGCCGGGCAAGGTCGGGTTCGCGGACGCGCATGCGGTGCTGGTGGCGTCCCAGGCGTCGTTGGACGGGCTGAACGCGCGGATCGCGGAGCGTGGCGCCGCTCCGGTGCCGATGGACCGCTTCCGGCCGAACATCGTCCTCGACGGCTGCGCGGAGCCGCACGCCGAGGACGGGATGCGACGGCTGGAGATCGGGACCGTCCGGCTCGCCTATGCAGTCCGGGCGATGCGCTGCAGTGTCCCCATGGTCGACCAGCTCACAGGGCTCCGCGCCGGTCCCGAGCCGATCCGTACGCTCGCGACGTACCGGCGGGAGCCGGAGTACGAGAACAAGGTCAGCTTCGGCATGAAGGCGGCCGTACTGCGGCACGGGACGCTGAGCGTCGGCGATGCGGCACTGGCGACGTGGGCGGCCCGGGCGGCCGTCTGAGCGATCGCCCCGGGCGCGCGGGTCAGCAGGGCGGAGCGGGCTTGCTGTAGGTCGTATTGCTGGGTGTGGCCACGTAGTAGTCCGAGACGTAGCGGCCGTTGTCCAGCCGGTCCCAGATCTTGGTGGTGCCGACCGCCGAGCCTGCCTGCTGGCAGACCACCCACGCCAGGGAGCCGTTGGGCGACGTGCCACGGACGGCGGAGGAGGTGCCGGCGCCCGTGTGCTCGGCGAGGCCGCCGGTCGCGGTGGTCTGGTAGGGGTACGTGCAGCGCGGCAGCGGGGCACTGTAGCCGGTGTTGGACGGGGTGCTGACGTAGTAGTCGGTGACGTAGGTTCCGTCCGAGAGCTTGTCCCATACGGCGGTGGTGCCGACGGCGGAACCGGGCGCCTGGCACACCACCTTGAGGGCGGACCCGGGCGCGTACGACGTGGAGACCGGGTAGCCCGTCGAGGGGCCGGTGCGGGCGTGCAGCGCGGTGGAGCTCGTCGCCGTGTGGGTGTACGCCACGGTGGCGACCGGCGCGTCGAGCCGGTCGGTGTCGATGTTGAGAGTGACGCCGCCGTAGGTCTCGTCGTGGTCGCCCTTGAACTGCTTGGCCCGCTGGTGGACCGCCCAGTTGGAGTCGGCGATGTCGGTCCAGCCCTTCAGCGAGTCGACCTCGTCGAAGCGGGCGATCCACAGCGCGTCGGGACGGGCGTAGGAGGTGGAGGTGAAGACGTCGGAGAGCTGCTTCGCGCCGAGGTTGAGGTTCATGTAGACGCCCGACACATAGCCGAGCCGGTGCAGTTCCTTCGTCCAGGCGGAGACGAACGCCAGCACCCCGGTCCGGCATGTGGCGTCGGTCTGCGTGTAGTTCTCGATGTCGTTGTAGACGGCGCTGCCGGGCTGCATGCCGAGCGCCTTCGCCGCGGCGACGGCGTCGGCGGCCGCCGCGGTGCCCTGGCCCCTGGCGGTCGCGGCGGCCCGGCTGATCTTGGCGTCGGTGGGTTTACCGCCGCAAGGCGGTTGCAGACCCTTGTAGATGGGCAGCAGACGCCAGTTGAGCGCCGACACGGACGCCACCCACGACGCGGTCAGTGCCGGTTGGGCGCAGGTGCGGCTTATGCCGCCGATGTACACACCCACAGCCCGGTACGGGGATGCGCTCCACGCCTGGATGACGGACAGCGGCGGTGCTGTGCAGGTGTCGAAGGCCAGTCCCGAGTAGCGGGTTGCGCTCGCTCCCACGGGATAGGGGACCGACGTCGCCGGTTCGGCGGCGGCGGCCGGGGCGACGGTGAGCGAGGTGCCGGCGCCGAGTACGCCGGCGGCCAAGAAGGCGAGGAATCGTCGAAAGACGCGGTGCGGATGAGACATGTCTCCCCCCGGGGCGGCTCGAACCGAATGGGTCCAGAATGCCCCAATCTGCGCCAACTGCACCCCTCGCCACGCGGGTTGTTACGAGGAACCTGCGGTCGGTCGGGACCCGTTGAGGACAGGCGGCGCACGTGCCCCATGCGTCACATCGGGACGTCCGGCCTGTGACGGCTCCCATGGACACGGGCGTCCCGCTGCCGTCACCTCGGGCGACGGCAGCGGGACGCCGTTGTTCAGATGTTCAGTTGTTCGGTCATTTGCGCTTGTTCGGTCTGTTCAGCGGCCGTAGCGGATCAGTGCCCGCACCATCCGGCACGTCGTGTCGGACGGCGGGTGGACCCCGATGCGCTCCGCCGTCGCATGTATCTTGCGGTTGTCGGCGGTCGCCGGGTGATAGACGCCGGAGTCGAGCAGGGCGATCGCCAGGCGCATGGCCTTCAGTCGGCGATTGTGCGACACATACCACTCGCGCGGCTGTCCGGCCGGCAGTGCCTTCTTCTTCAGCGGCTTGTACACGGGCTTCGTCGTGAGTGTGGCAACGGCCATCGGCAACCTCCTGGCACGGTGGCGGGACCATCCCGAACTACTGTCCATTCTACTGCCCGCCACTGACAATCGCCGCTGGCCAGACGGTGTTTGAGAGGGGGCCGAGCCAGTACTGTGGGGGCATGGAGATCTGGATCAATCCGGCCTGTTCCAAGTGCCGCAGCGCCATCGACCTTCTCGACGAGGAGGGCGCCACGTACACCGTCCGGCGCTATCTGGAGGACGTGCCGAGCGCGGAGGAGATCCGGGCTGTCCTCGGGCGGCTCGGGCTCGAGCCGTGGGACATCACGCGGACCCAGGAGGCTGCGGCGAAGGAGCTGGGGCTCAAGGACTGGGCGCGCGACGACGGTTCGCGGGAGCGGTGGATCGCGGCGCTCGCGCAGCACCCCATGCTGATCCAGCGGCCGATCATCACGGCTGAGGACGGAACGGCCGTCGTGGCGCGTACGGACGAGGCGGTAAGGGGCGCGCTCGGCCGCTCCTAGGGCGCCGGGGTCGACCTGACGCTGAAGACTCCGGCTCGGGCGGCATGGTAGGCGGCTTCGGCGCCGGCGTGGACGAGGCGGGCGTCGATGGGGCGGCGGTTGATGAGGAGCCGGTAGTAGAAGGGTGCGCTCAGCGCGGCGATGACGTCTGTGGCGTCGGTGTCCGGGGAGAGCTCGCCGCGGTCGATCGCGCGCCGCACGAGCTGGGTGACGTGCTCGGTGCGGCCCGCGAACGCGTCATGGACGATCTGTGCGACCTGTGGGTCGTGGGCGGCCGCAGCGACGATTCCCTCGATGAGGTTGCGGTTGCGCGGGGTGGCGTGGAAGTCGGCGATCACCTGGGCCAGTTGGTGCAGGTCCTGCCGGAAGTCACCCGTGTCGGGGGTCGGGATGGTTGTGCTGTGCTGGGCCAGCAGATCGCCGATGACACCTTCGACGGTGCGCCAGCGCCGGCGGATGGTCGAGACGTGGACTCCGGAGCGCTGCGCGAGCTTGTCCAGGGTGAGCGCGCCGAACCCGTGCGCGTCCAGCTCTTCGAAGGCGGCGGCCAGCACGGCCGCGCGGGTGCGGGCCGTCCGCCCGCCGGGACGGGCCGAGCCGTGAGGTGGTCGCTCTGTCATGGTCCTGGGCTGCCTGGTGGGTGGGTGGGCCGGCTTGCGTCCCGCTCAACCTAATGGGCACCAGACCTGCACGTCCCCTTCGCCTGCCTCGTCAGCCGCCCGGGAAGTCCCCGATCCGGTGATCCGGCCCGGCGGGAGCCTCGAGCCGGGGGCGGTGGGTGGAGCCCGCCGGGGCACGGGCTCCGCCTCGGGTGGTTCCGGCTGGCTCGCGCCCACCGGGCTCACCGCTCGCCTGACTCACCTCTCTCCGGACTCACCGCCCACCGGCCCTCAGCGCTCGTCCGTGCCCGGCACCTTGCCCGTGGCCAGCGCGATCCGGTTCCAGGTGTTGATGGTGAGGATCAGGGCGAGCAGGTGAGCCAGCTCCTGCTCCTCGAAGTGCGCCGCCGCATGCGCGTACACCGCGTCGGGCACTCCGCCGTCCGCGACCAGGGTGACCGCCTCGGTCAGGGCGAGTGCCGCCTGCTCCTTCTCCGTGAAGAAGTGCTTCGCCTCCCGCCAGAGGGCGGTCATGTGCAGGCGCTCCTCGCTCTCGCCCGCCTTGCGCGCGTCGGTGGTGTGCATGTGCAGGCAGTACGCGCAGTGGTTGAGCTGCGAGGAGCGGACCTGGACCAGTTCGACCAGCGTCGGGTCCAGGCCTTCGCGGGCCGCTGCATCCAGGCCGATCACGGCGCGGAAGGCTTTCGGGGCCAGCTTCGCGAAGTTGACGCGGGCGGTGGTGCGGCCGGTGGCCGGGTTGATCTCTGTCGTCGTCATGTGTACGAATCTAGGAGCTCGAGCGACCGGCTACGGGGTGCATTTCAGTGGCAGATTCATGGGTCAATTCGGCGGAGATACTGGGTGCGGATCTGCATCTGGAGCTGACGGGTCCGGGCAGTCGGCGCGCCGCTCTGATGCGAGCCCTGCGCGAAGGCGTCCGGAGCGGGCGGCTGGCCCCTGACACGAAGCTGCCGCCCTACCGTTCCCTCGCCGCCGACCTCGGGATCGCCCGTAACACCGTCGCCGACGCGTACGCCGAGCTGGTCGCCGAGGGGTGGCTCACCGCGCGCCAGGGTTCCGGGACCCGGGTGGCGCATCTGGCCTCTCCGCCGCAGGGCAGGAGAAGGGGCGCTGCCATACCCGGGCAGCGCACCGCGGCCAGGACCGTCCGGCCGGTGTACGACCTCGTACAGGGGCAGCCCGACCCCTCCGTCTTTCCGCGCGGTGCTTGGCTCGCCTCGGCGCGGCGGGCGCTGACCGCCGCGCCGCACGATGCCTTCGGGCCCGGCGATCCGCGTGGACGGGCCGAGTTGCGGGAGGCGCTGGCCGGGTATCTGGCCCGGGTGCGTGGGGTGCGGACCGATCCGCGGCGGATCGTCGTCTGCTCCGGGACCGCACATGCGCTGCGGCTGATGGCGGCGGTCGCGGGCGGCCGGTGGGCCGTGGAGTCGTACGGGCTGCCCTTCCACCGCAGGCTGCTGGCCGAAGGCGGCGTACGCACCACTCCCCTGCCCGTCGATGAAAACGGCGCCCGCACAAGCGAGTTGGGCACGGTGGACGCCGTTCTGCTGACTCCCGCGCACCAGTTCCCGACCGGCGGGCCGCTGCATCCGGCGCGGCGCGCCGCCGTCGTGGACTGGGCGCGGTCGGCGGGTGGGCTGGTCCTGGAGGACGACTACGACGGCGAGTTCCGCTACGACCGCCGGCCGGTGGGGGCGGTGCAGAGCCTCGATCCCGACCGGGTGGTGCTGATGGGGTCGGTGAGCAAGAGCCTCTCCCCCTCCCTCCGCATCGGCTGGATGGTGTTGCCCGAGCACCTGATGGAGGAGGTGGTGGCGGCGAAGGGTGAGCGCGAGCAGTGGTCGAGCGCCACGGAGCAGCTCACTCTCGCGGACTTCATCACCTCGGGGGCGTACGACCGCCATGTGCGCAAGATGCGGCAGCGCCACCGGCGCCGGCGCGACCGGTTGGTGTCGGTCCTGGCCGAGCGGGCGCCGCAGGTGCGGGTGACCGGGATCGCGGCGGGGCTGCACGCCGTACTCGCACTTCCGGCGGGGTCCGAGCGTGCGGTGGTCAAGGCGGCGGCCTGGCAGGGGCTCGCCGTCGAGGGGCTCGCCGACTACCGGCACGCCGACTTTCCCGCGGACGGGCGGGACGGACTGGTCGTCGGTTACGCGACGCCGCCGGAGCACATCTACGCCGCGGCGCTGGACGCGCTGTGCCGGGCGCTACCACCCGATGAGCAGCAACAACCTTAAGGAAAGTTAAGGAAGTTGTAGGTGAGACCGCTGAGAAGAACGGAATTGCTACTCGTACGTAACGGCACACGGACCCGACCCGACAGGAGCCCCACGTGTCGCGCAAGAAGACCCTCAGCGGGAAGAAGAAGATCGCTCTGCTCGTCGGCGCCGCCGCCCTCGCGGGCGGTACGGCAATTGTCATGACCGGCACCAGTCAGGCGTCGGTGGCCTGCGACGGACTGGTCACCGCCCTCCAGAACAACGAGAAGTTCATCGCCGACCAGCGTGCCAATCCGGATGCCCAGTCCGAGGCACGGATCGCCAACCGGCAGGCCGTCATCGAGCAGATCAAGGTGCAGCAGGCCGCTTCCGGTTGTGAGGTGGGCGCGGGTGCGGGTGGTGGCGAGGCCGCGGAGCAGCCCGCCGCGCCCCCGGCCGCGGAGCAGCCCCCCGCAGGCGACCAGGCAGGCGACCAGGGAGCCGGGAACCAGGCGGGCGGCGACCAGGGCGCCGGCAACCAGGCGGGCGGCGACCAGGCAGGCGGCGACCAGGCAGGCGGCGACCAGGCAGGCGGCGACCAGGGCAACGCCGGCGAGGTCGTCTGCGCCGGCTCGACCGTGACGCTCTCCGGTGAGGGCGGCGCCCCCGCCGCCTCCAGCAACCAGTTCCCGGTCGGCACCACCCTCAAGGTGACCAACCTCGACAACAACAAGTCGACGACCGTCAAGGTCGCCTCCGCCTCCGGCAGCTGCGCCCTGCTGAACAACGCGGCCTTCGAGCAGGTCCGCGAGCCCGGCAAGTTCCTCATCCGCAAGGCGCGGATCGAGCGCGTCGGCTGACACCGACGGATTCCGGGACGGTGCCGTCTCCTGCGTACGGCACCGTCCCGGCCACCGCGCTCACCACCTGAGCCGCGGCTCTAACCACGCCGCAGAAGCTCCGCCTCCGCCTCCGCCAGGATCTCGGTGACCCGCAGCCCGAACCGTACGTCGCAGTCGTGTGGCCGCCCCGTCCGCGCCGACTCCAGCAGCGCGTCGACGGCCGCATGGAACGAGCCGACCGCGTCGCCCCAGGCCGGGAGCACCGCCGTCCCCTGGTCACCGACGAGTTCGATGCTCACCCCCGAGGCCTTCACCGGCGCGCTCAGGCCAAGCGTCGCCGTGCTCGACGCCCCGGACACGTGCCGCAGCACCAGATGCGCGGTGTCGACCGGGCCACGAGCCGCGGTCACCTCCGTCACATCGCCGAGCACCGGCAGCAGTACGGACAGCACGTGCGGGCCCACGTCCCACAGCCCGCCCTTCTCGCGCCGCCAGGGCGAAGCCGCGTACGGGCTGTCCTCGGCGGACCCGAACACCGAACCGAGCCACCGCGCATGGGCTGTGAACCAGCCGTCCACCGCCGCCTGTTCGGCGATCCAGGGCGCGGTTTCGGCGGCGTGGCGCAAAGTACAGAACACCACCGACGCGACCCCGGCCGGCTCCGCCGCCTCCGCCACCTCACGCGCTCCGGCCACCGTCGTCGCGACCGGCTTGTCCAGCAACAGGTGGCAGCCGGCCACGGCCGCCCGGGCCGCGAGCGGCGCCTGGACGTCCGGCGGCAGCGCGAAGGCCACCGCGTCGCAGGCGGCGAAGAGCGCGTCGATTCCGTTGTCGCCCGAGTACGCCGCCGTGTCATGGGCGGCGGCGAGCGCGGCGGCCGCCTCGGGCCGCCTCCCCCACACGCCGGCGAGCTCGACATCCGGATGGGCGGCGAGCGCGGGGGCCTGGGTGCGCTCCGCCCAGGGTCCGGTACCCAGGAGTCCGATACGCAGCTGCTTCGCGGGCTTCGTCATACCGCCCAGTGTGCCCCGTGCGGAAAATCGCCCGCGACGTCCCGAACAGGCCTATGTCTTCCCGGCCCCGTCGGGGCGAGTGTCGGGCTGAACCCCGTATACGACGCGGCCTCCCGGCTCTCCGCCGGATCCGTACCGCGGGCCCGGAGTCCCTGCTCGGCGAGTGCGGACGCACGCTCGCGGCCGAGGCCGAGCTCGCTCACCGACGGACGCGACCGGCCATCGGCGCGGCGTAACGTGGGGTTCACACATGGGCAACGGTCGGGAAATCCCGGATTGCGAAGCTGCGCGGCATACCGCTGCACCCGCAAAGGATGAGGCCCCGTGACGTTCAAGGCTGAGTACATCTGGATCGACGGCACCGAGCCGACCGCCAAGCTTCGCTCGAAGACGAAGATACTGACGGACGGGGCGGAGCTGCCCATCTGGGGCTTCGACGGGTCCAGCACCAACCAGGCCAAGGGGCACGCGTCCGACCGCGTGCTCAAGCCGGTCTTCTCCTGTCCGGACCCGATCCGCGGCGGCGACGACGTCCTGGTGATGTGTGAGGTCCTCAACACGGACATGACACCGCACGCCTCCAACACCCGCGCGGCGCTCGCCGAGGTCTCGGAGAAGTTCGCCGCCCAGGAGCCGATCTTCGGTATCGAGCAGGAGTACACCTTCTTCAAGGGCTCCCGCCCGCTGGGCTTCCCCGAGGCCGGCTTCCCGGCCGCGCAGGGCGGCTACTACTGCGGTGTCGGCGCCGACGAGATCTTCGGCCGTGACGTCGTCGAGGCCCACCTGGAGAACTGCCTCAAGGCGGGCCTCGGCATCTCCGGTATCAACGCCGAGGTCATGCCCGGCCAGTGGGAGTTCCAGGTCGGACCGCTGGCTCCGCTGGAGGTATCCGACCAGCTGTGGATCGCGCGCTGGCTGCTGTACCGCACCGCCGAGGACTTCGAGGTCTCCGCGACGCTCGACCCGAAGCCGGTGAAGGGCGACTGGAACGGCGCGGGCGCGCACACCAACTTCTCCACCAAGGCGATGCGCGAGGGCTACGACGCGATCATCACCGCCTGCGAGTCGCTGGGCGAGGGCTCCAAGCCGCTCGACCACGTCAAGAACTACGGTGCGGGCATCGACGACCGCCTCACCGGTCTGCACGAGACGGCCCCGTGGAACGAGTACAGCTACGGCGTCTCCGACCGTGGCGCCTCGGTCCGTATCCCGTGGCAGGTCGAGCAGGACGGCAAGGGCTACATCGAGGACCGCCGCCCGAACGCCAACGTCGACCCGTACGTGGTGACGCGGCTGATCGTCGACACCTGCTGCGCCGCGCTGGAGAAGGCCGGCCAGGTCTGATCGCGCTGCCGTGCCGCACACACGAGGGCGTCCGCCGGTCCCGCCGGCGGGCGCCCTTCGGCATGCCGGCGCCCTTTCGCGAGTGGGCGCCCTTCGGCGTGGACCGCGCCAGGTGACCGTCAGGGCCGTGCCAACGTCCGTATCAACGTCCGTATCAACGTGCGGAAGGCCACTGCTGCCGCCGGACGACATCTGCTTCAATGGGGACATGGCCAGCTTCCAGCACTTCGCGACAGGTCGCAGCGACCTTGAGCCGTTCTGGCCTTCCCGGCAGCACCATGACTTCGACCGGGTGTGTTGCCGCGCGGTGAACGCGCAGGCCCTCTAAAGCCGCTCATCCCGGTCTTCGGCCAGCGCGCACGACGTACGTCCGTCTTATCGACTCGACGACTCCTCCGCGCGAAAGAGCTGACCTCTCATGGCGAACTCCCGTTCCATCTCCGCCGTCTCCGCCGTCCCCGCTGCGACCGCCGTCAACCAGAATCCGATCAGCCCGGGCCGGCACCGGCTGCGTGCCGTCGACCGGGACGAGGTCGTGACCACCGGGCAGGTGGTGGACTTCCTTCCGCCGGGTGCCACGTGGCTGCCCGCGCCCCAGCACACTCTGCCCACACTGCCGGATCAGCCGCCGATGATCGGCTACCTCGTTCTCGTACCGGCCGATCAGCAGCCGCCGGCCGCCCTGGCGCCGTCCGCTCTGGCACCGTCCGCCGCGCCGGCCCAGGCCCAGGAGGGCGCCGGACCGGTGTCCATCGACAGCGTCCGGCGCACCGCCCTGGTGGACGGGCAGGCGCTGGATCTGACCTACCTCGAGTTCGAGCTGCTCGCGCACCTGGTGGCGCATCCGCACCGGGTGCACACCCGCGACCAGTTGGTGACCACCGTCTGGGGTTACGGGCATGTGGGCGACGGCCGGACCGTCGACGTCCATGTGGCCCGGCTGCGGCGCAAGCTGGGCGCCGAGCACCGCCGTACGATCCAGACCGTACGGCGGGTCGGCTACAAGTACGCGCCCTGAGCAGTCCGCACGGAGCCCCGCCTGCCCGACGGCAGGCGGGGCTCCGTTGTGTCCGGGGCGTGTTCGAGAAGCAGCGCCGTCCGCCCGCGGGGCCGCCCCTAGCCGGTCCGCCCGCGGAACCGGGTCACGGCGGCCAGCGTGATGTCGAGGGCCAGGAACAGCAGCAGGCTGACGCCGAGCATCGGTACGAACCAGCCGATCAGCCCGGTGGCCGCGGCTATCGGCAGCAGCGCGGGCAACGGCACCTTGCGCCATGCTCCGCGCGGCATCGGCCGGCCGGCGCTCAGCCTGCGCTCCTTCGTCGGCCTGCGCAGCCACCACATCCGGTAGCCCCACACGATCAGCAGGATGAGGGCGAGCGCGAGCGCGGCCAGGGCCAGCTGGTTGGCGAGGCCGAGGAAGACACCGGTGTGGGCATCGATGCCGAAGCGGGTCAGTTTGGCGAGAAGCGGGTAGTCGGCGAAGCGCAGTTCGTCGATGACCTTGCCGTTGGACGGGTCTACAGCGACCGAGTCGAGATGGACGGGGAACTGGGTGTCCCTCTCCTTGACGACATAGCCGTTGCCCTCCTCCGGGAGAGTCACCGTGATCTTCGTGTCGACTCCCGCGGCGCGTGCGGAGGCGACGGCCCTGTCGATGCCGACGTCCGCGCCCTGGTGCGCGCCGCCGTGGCCGCCGCCGTGGCCCTCGTGTCCGCCGCCCGTGCCGCCGGCTCCCTCGAGGGTCGCGGAGACGGTGGGCGTGGCGCCGCCGAGCTGGTCCTGGACGGCGCCGATGTTCTCGCCCGCGTAGCGCGACCAGGTCAGTCCGGTGGCGGAGAGCAGTACGAGCCCGGTCACGGCCCACAGTCCGACCGAACCGTGCCAGGAGAGGGTCCTGCGGCGGCCCTTGGCGCCGCGCTGGGGGACGAACAGGGCGCGCTTCGTCGTACGCCTGCGGCCGAGCCAGAGCAGCAGTCCGCCGAGAGCGACGACCCAGAGCCAGCTGGCGGCCATTTCGCTGTAGTTGCGGCCGAGGTCGCCCAGGTGCAGATCGCGGTGGAGCTGGTCGAGCCAGGTGCGCAGCGGGAGGGCGCCCGAACCGCCGTAGGAGGTCAGCTCGCCCCGTACCTCTGCGGTGTACGGATTCACGAAGACGGCGAGGGACTTGCCTTCCTCGATGCCGGGGGTGGTCATCAGGACGCGAGTGGTCGCGCCGTCCTCGTACGAGGGCCAGACGGCGGTCACCGTGCCCTCGGGCTGGGCCTTGCGGGCGGCTTCGACCTGGGTGCCGAGCGGGAGGGTGCGGTCGCCGACCGGTACCTCGAGCTCATGGCTGTAGAGAATCTTCTCGGCCTGGAAGGAGAGCGCGTAGAGCAGTCCGCTGGCGGCGGCGATCAGGAGCAGCGGCGCGATGAGCAGGCCGGCATAGAAGTGGAGCCGGAGGACGAGGGGGCGCAGTGAGCTCCAGGTGGATCCCGGTCCGGTCTCCGGTGGATTCTCGGTGTTCTGCGCGGGGGCGTCAATGGCCATGGTGTTCCTAGGGAGTTGGCGTCGACATGGGGAACCGGCCCCAGGTCAGACGGCTGCTCCGGGGGCCGTGGCGCGAAGTACGGGGAAAGCGGGCGGGCCGCGGCGCACCAGGGTGTGGGCGAGTACGACGCTGTGGAGACGGAGGCTGCGGGACGGCCGTGGGCGCGCCGCGGGCCGCGGGGCTTCGGGCATCCGGACGGCGGTCAGCAGCAGCCGCAGTGGAGTGAAGGCGAGGGTGCCGATGGCGTGCGCGAGCCGGAAGAACGCGGCCTCGCCGCGGGCAAGCCAGAGCGCGCAGACGGCCGCGGCGATCAGGTGGGCGGCGAGCATGCCGGCATCCGCGTCCATCACCGCGGTGGCGGGCTCGTACTGCGGATGGTGGTGATGCTGCTCGGCCGTGGCTCCGCCGGCTCCGGAGAAGATCAGATGCAGCGTGGCCTGTACGGCGAGCAGGCCGGTGCCGATGGTCGGTACGCCGCGGCGCCGCCCGCCGGCGAGCCAGCCCGCGGTCCCGGTCGCGGCGAAGGCGGCGAGCAGCGCGGTGAACGGGATGTGATCCGCCGGCATACGCGCATGCGCGACGGCGGCCAGAATGACGGACACCGCCGCGAAGAGCGCGGCCCGAAGGGCGCGCATCGGCGACCGGGCATCTGTCATGGTCTGCACATGTTGCCATCCCGGGGCCGAGGTCCGGGAGGGGGCCTGCGTTCACTTCCCCTGGCAGCGGAATCTCTTTCGTCCCGAGCGGCCCGCCAGGCAGAGTCGCGGGTATGAGACTTCTGGTTCTGGGGGGTACGGAGTTCGCGGGCCGTGCGGTGGTCGAGTCTGCCCTTGCGCGCGGCTGGGAGGTGACGGTCTTCCATCGCGGGCGGCACGAAGCACCGGCGGGTGTCACCTCGTTGCTCGGCGACCGCACGGCGCCGGACGGGCTTGCGGCGCTCGCGGAGGGCGAGTGGGACGTGGTCGTCGACACCTGGTCGGCCGCGCCGTCGGTGGTACGGGACGCGGCCCGGCTGCTGGCGGGTCGGGTCGGTCGCCATGTCTATGTATCGAGCTGCTCGGTGTACGCCTGGCCGCCCGCGGCCGGCAACGACGAGACCGGTCCGGTGGTGGAGGCCTCGCCCGACGCGGCCGAAGTCCCGTACGCGGAGGCCAAGCGTGGCGGAGAGCTGGCGGTGCTGGACTCGTTCGGCGAGGAGCGTTCGCTGCTGGTGCGGGTGGGGCTGATCATCGGCCCGTGGGAGAACATCGGCCGACTGCCGTGGTGGCTGGGGCGGATGGCCCGCGGCGGCCCGGTGCTAGCGCCGGGTCCGCGGGACACCCCGCTGCAGTACATCGACGTACGCGACCTCGCGGAGTGGATGCTCGACGCGGCGGTACAGGGCCTGAGCGGCCCGTACAACCTGGTGAGCGAGCAGGGCCACACGACCATCGGCGAACTGCTGGAGGCGTGTGCGCGAGCCACCGGCTCGGACGCGGAACTGCGCTGGACGTCCCCGGAGGCGATCCTGGCGGCAGGCATCGAGCCCTGGACGGACCTCCCGATCTGGATCCCGCAGGAGCGGCTGCCGGAGCTCCACCGCGCGATCCACCAAGTGAATGGTCTGAGTTGCCGTCCGCCCGCGGACACGGTGACGGACACCTGGACCTGGCTGAAGTCCATCGGCGGCACCCCTCCCCAGCGACCGGACCGCCCGGTGCTGGGCCTGGACCCGGCTGTCGAGGCGAAGGTGCTGGGGCTGTAGGTGACGGCGCGGGCCCGGCGGGACGGGCCACAGTCCCGCACCGTCCGGGCGGCGGCGTGTGGGGCCAAGTCCGCGGGCACGGGGCCGCGCATGCCCGTCGCCGGGGCAGGAATCCGCTGAGGATCCGCCGGACGGTCGGCCTACGGATCGACCTGCGGGCCTCCTGCGGATCGGCCTGCGGGCAGGCCTGTCACGGCGGTTGAGGCACAGGCCCGCATCGCCGGCGGGCAGGTGCGGCCCGACCGGGTCCCGCCGGGCGACGGTCACGCCGTCCGAAGCGGTTCGCCGGGCACCGTGGCGCGAAGCCGCCGCAACCGACGGGCGGGGGACGCCGTCACCCGGCCCGACAGGCCCGCGCCTCCCGGCGCGGGCCTGTTTCGGTGTCGTCACCTGCCCCTGGGCAGGAGGTCCCCCGGGACGAAGTCCAGGAGGAGGGACTTCTCCCACACGCCCCTAGCGGCCCGCGCTCACCGGTGCCGGCCGGCGGCCCTGCGGCGCCGGCACGTCCGACTCGCCGTGTTCCAGCTGCGGCAGCCACCTCAGGCCCCTGGGCGTGCGCCAGTTCCGCTCGCCCAGCAGCGCCATCACCGACGGCAGCAGGACCATCCGTACGATCGTCGCGTCCAGCAGCACCGCCACCGCCAGGCCCACGCCCATCTGCTGCATGTCCTGCATGGACAGCGTTCCGAAGACCGCGAACACCGCCACCATGATCGCCGCCGCGCCCGTCACCGCGCCCGCCGTGCGGCGGATGCCCTCGCTGATCGCCGCGCGCGTGTCCCTCCCGCTGTCACGCGCTTCGCGGATCCGCGACACCACGAATACGTGGTAGTCCATCGAGAGACCGAACAGCACCACCAGGACGAACAGCGGCAGCCAGCCCTCGATGGCGCCCACCGACTCCGCACCGAGCGCCGACGCCCCCCAGCCGTACTGGAAGACGGCGACCATGACCCCGTACGCGGCCGCTACCGAGAGCAGGTTGAGCAGGATCGACGTCAGCGCGATGACGTACGACCGGAAGCAGAACAGCATCAGCAGGAACGTCACCGCCGCGATGAACGCGAAGACCGGCACGATGCCGCGCTTCAGCTGGTCGTTGAAATCGACGGACCCCGCCAGCTCGCCGCCCACATGCACCTGCGCCCCGGTCCCGGCGAACGCCGCGGGCACCCGCTTATCGCGCAGGTCCGCCAGCGCGTTCTTGGAGCGGTCGTCGCTGCCGTTGCCGGCCAGCGCCACCTCGATCTCCGCGATGTTCCGCGCCTTGTGCACCGTCACTTTGTCGGTCGTCGCGTCGAACTGCGCGAGCGCACCCCGCATCCGCTCGGAGTCGATGTCGTCGGCCTTCACGACCACCCGTGCCGGCTCCGGACCGCCGGGGAATGCCTCGGTGATCTTCTTGTACGCGACGGTCAGGGCGGCGTCGGAGCCGAACTGCTTCTCCATCCCTAGCTGTTCGGTCTTCATGCCCAGCGCGGGCGCCGCGAGCACCAGCAGCACGGCGACCGCGCCGAACGCGAACAGCTTCGGCCTGGCCAGTACGGGCCCGAGTACCGCGCCCGCCACCGCGCCGCTCGCGTGCGCGCCCTTCTTGGCGCGCCGGTTCAGGAACGGAATCCGTCCCGCGTCGATCCGGGCCCCGAGCCAGGACAGCAGCGCCGGCAGCACCGTCACCGAGCCGAGCATCGCGATGAAGACGACGATGATCGTGGCCAGCGCGAAGCCCTTGAAGAGCATCAGCCCGGAGAGGAACATCCCGGCCATCGCCAGCATCACGGTCACACCGGAGACGAGGACGGCCCGCCCGCTGGTCGCGGCAGCGATGCGCAGCGCGGTCTCGGCGTCGTGCCCCGCGGCCCGCTCGTCACGCTCGCGCCGCAGATAGAACAGGCAGTAGTCGACGCCGACCGCCAGCCCCATCAGGAACATCACGGAGTAGGTGGTCTGGAAGAGGTGCAGCTGGTGACTGGCCAGCGAGAGCAGGCCGAAGGCCGCCATGCACGCGGTCAGCGCGAGAACGACCGGCAGCAGCGCTGCGACGACGGCCCCGAAGGCCACCAGCAGAATGCCGAGCGCCAGCGGTACGGCGGTGAACTCGGCCTGCTGGAAGTCCTCGGCGAGCAGATCGCCCAGCCACTTCTCCGAGCTGGCCTGCCCGAACTGATGGATCTCGACGCCTTGTTGAGCCTTGTCCGTGTCCCGTACTGCGTCGAGCACGGGCTGCACACGGTCCGCCGCCGTCTTCGAGTCGCCCTTGATCTGGAAGCGGATCAGCGCTTCCCTGCCGTTCTTGGAGGCGAGCGGAGCCTCGATCTTCTGTGCCTCGCCCGTCTTCTCGATGGCCGCGGCCAGCTCGCCGGCCGCGGCCTTCCAGCCGTCGGCCGTCCCGCTGCTGACCAGGACCAGCTCGCCGGCAGGCTGAACCAGGCCGGCGTCGTCGAGGATCTTCTGGGCCCGCGCGGAGTCGCCGGTGTTCTGCTCGGACTGGGACATCTCGACCATGCCCGACGCCCCGCCGACGGCCGTGGCCAGGACGACGAAGAGCAGCCAGCCGATGATCGCCGTTTTGCGGTGGTGTGCGCTCCACACACCGATACGTGTCGCGAGGTTACGCCGCATGGCGTTTCTCCCCCATTGGTAAGCGCCGGATGAGTCGAGTACGACGCTAGAAATCCGCGCCCCGCCGTCCCAGCCGTCAAGACCCCCTTCCGCGGAGACGAAAGGCGAGTACAGGGGGGTGGTGCCAGGTACACCCCCAGTTGGTGTCCGGGCCCAGTGCCGTGACAAACCGGCACCGGCCACACTGGTGTCCGGGAACGGACAACGAGGGGAATCCGATGAACGCGACGAAGGCACGTGCCGCGGTGCTGGCCGGCGCACAGGGACTTGCGCTGGCGCTGATGGCGCTGGTCGGCTCGGTCACGGTCTTCGTCCTGGCGGTGGTCTCCATCACGCTCGTCCCGATCGGTGTGGGTGTCCTCACCACACCCGCCGTACTGCACCTGGTGCGGGCTCATGCCAACAGGCGGCGGCTACTGGCTGCCCAGTGGTCCTCGGTACGCATCCCCCTCCCGTACCGCCCCTTCCCCCGCGATATGCGCACCGGCATCACCGGCCGGGTCGAGCGCTGCACGCTGATGCTCAAAGACCCTGCGACGTGGCGCGATATGCAGTGGCTGGTGGTGGACATGACGGCGGGGGCCGTCGTCGCGATCTTCCCTCCTGCGCTGGTGCTGGAGGGCATCTTCGGACTGCTGCTACTGGCCGGGCTGTGGCAGCCGATCGTCAGCGCGAGCGGCACCTACTGGTACTCGTTCGTCCCGGTCACCGGCTGGGGCACGGCCGGTCTGGCCGCGCTGCTCGGCCTGGTCTGGCTGACCGTCGCCATGAACGCCGGGGGGCTGCTGATCCGCACCCATTTCAGGCTCACCCGCGCCATGCTCGCCCCGAACCTCGACCTCGAGCTGGAGCAGCGCATCGACCGCCTCACCGAGACCCGGCACGACGCCCTCGACACCTCGGCAGCCGAACTGCGCCGTATCGAGCGGGATCTGCACGACGGAGCCCAGGCCCGGCTGGTCGCCATGGGCATGAACCTGGGCGCCATCGAGGCGCTCATCGAGAAGGATCCGGCGCAGGCCAAGAAGCTCATCTCCAGTGCCCGCAAGTCCTCCGCCGAGGCGCTGACCGAACTGCGCGACCTGGTCCGCGGCATCCACCCGCCCGTGCTGGCGGAGCGGGGCCTCGGCGACGCGGTCAAGGCCCTGGCGCTGCGGCTGCCGGTCAGGACCGAGGTGGACGTGGAGCTGTCCGGCCGGGTGGACGCGCCGGTCGAGTCGGCGGCGTACTTCGCGGTCAGCGAGGCGCTCACCAACGCGGTCAAGCACTCGGGCGCGGAACGGTTCTGGGTCGACGTCAGCCACTCGGGCGGCTCGCTGCGTATCGCGGTCACCGACAACGGCAGGGGCGGCGCCACGATCGGAACCGGCTCCGGCCTGAGCGGTATCGAACGCCGGCTCGGCACATTCGACGGCGTTCTGGCCGTCAGCAGTCCCGCGGGCGGTCCCACCATGGTCACCATGGAGATCCCTTGCGAGTTGTCCTAGCGGGCGCGGATCATTGACGTGCGACGGCATGCCGGCCGGCCGCAGTCCGGCGAGCGGCACCGCAGCCGACAACCCTGAGGATGGAGCCCCCCTTGCGCGTGGTCCTGGCCGAAGATCTGTTCCTGTTGCGTGACGGCCTGGTCCGCATGCTCGAGGCTTACGACTTCGAGATCCTGGCCGCCGTGGAGAGCGGGCCCGAACTCACCAAAGCGCTCGCGGAGCTGGAGCCGGACGTCGCCGTCGTCGATGTCCGGCTCCCGCCGTCGCACACGGACGAGGGGCTGCAGTGCGCCCTGGCGGCGCGGCGGGCCAGACCCGGGCTGCCGGTGCTCGTGCTCTCCCAGCATGTGGAGCAGTTGTACGCGCGTGAGCTGCTGGCGGACGGAATCGGCGGGGTCGGCTATCTCCTCAAGGACCGCGTCTTCGACGCGGAGCAGTTCATCGACGCGGTACGGCGGGTGGCTGCCGGTGGTACGGCGATGGATCCGCAGGTGATCTCGCAGCTGCTCTCGCGGCGGGCGCAGGACAAGCCGATGGGCGGACTGACCCCGCGCGAGCTGGAGGTCATGGAGCTGATGGCGCAAGGCCGTTCCAATGCCGCGATCGCGGGGCAGCTGGTGGTCACGGAGCGGGCGGTGGCCAAGCACACCTCGAACATCTTCGGGAAGCTGGATCTGCCGGTGTCGGACGACGACAACCGCCGGGTGCTGGCGGTGCTGGCGTACCTGGACCGTGGCCAGATGCAGTGACCCGCAGCGTTTTCAGTAGTCCCTCCCCCCGGACTTCGTCCGGGGGGACCCCCAGCCCCGCGGGACGGACGGGACTTCTGAAACGCGGGGCGGCCCTCAGGCCTCGTACTCCGTGAGGTCGATCGCATAGACGCTCAGCAGGAAGCCGTACTGCGGGTGCGTCGTCTGGCGCACCAGCTCCATGCCGAGCTTGCGGATGACATTCTCCGAAGCCTCGTGGCCGGTCCGCGTGATGCTGACCACGCGGTCCAGGCCGCGGTCCTGGAGCGCGAACTCCAGTGCGGCATGGGCGGCTTCGGAGGCGTACCCCTGGCCCCAGAACTGGCGGCCGAGCCGCCAGCCGATCTCCACCGCGGGCAGCACCTCCGGCAGGAACTCAGGGACGGACAGGCCCACGAAGCCCGCCAGTTCGCCCGAGGCGAGGAGCTCGACGGCGAAGAGGCCGAAGCCCTCCTCGTCCCACTCCTCCTCCCATCGCTCGATGTCCTCGGCGGTCTGCTCGAGATCGCGGACCGAGCCGTCACCGATCCACTGCATGACCTCCGGGTCCGCGTTGATCTCGGCCATCGGGGCAAGGTCGTCCTCGCGCCAGCGACGGAGGAGGAGCCGGGGAGTCTGGATCTCGGTCATGGGCCCCATCCTGCCATCCCCCGGCGAGTCCGACTTCGGCGCAATACGACGGTTTTGCTGATGGAGAATTCTACGAATTCCCGATCCGGAGCCACGCGGCTTGAACACCCCATGAGCCACACCCGTATGGAACGACGCGCTTCTCCCTCAGCCGGGACCCCCCTAACCCACACCCGGCGACGAAGCAGAGGAGTTCCATGGGACACGCAACGAGAAAACGCTCGACGCTGGCGAACAGGGCGATTGTCGCCTCCGCCGCATTGATCCTGGGCGGGGGTGGGCTGGTCGCGGTCAATGTGTATGCATCCGCGGGCGAAAACCATTCCGGTCAGGGCTCCGAGTGGACCAAGAAAGCCGGGCAGGGGCAGCAGGTGTCCACCATCGACTGCCCCGAAGTCGCGAACGACCTCCCGGACGTGCCGCCCCAGGCACGCCAGGAAGTCGACGGTGAGCTGGCCAAGATGGACAGCCAGATCACCGACGCGTACAAGAGATTCGCCGATCAGAAGCAGCAGGTCGAGAGCGATCCCCAATTCGGCAAGAACGCCATCCTGAATCCCCTCAGGGACAAGCGGCGGGCGAGCATCGACCGGATTGCCACGGCCATCGGCAGGAATGCCCAGCGTCCGCAGGGCATGGAAGACCTCGCCGACTGCTCGCTTCAGGCCGACGACCCCAACGGGCAGGACAACGGCCAGGGCGACGCAGGCGGCCAGGCCGACGGGAACGACGGCGCCGGGCAGGGTGACACCGGCCAGGACGGTGGTCAGAATGGTGACCAGAATGGCGGCCAGGACGACGGTCAGGGCGGTGACCAGGGCAATGTCCAGGGTCAGGGCGATGGCCAGGGGAACGGCGGTGCACAGGGCAACGGCCCTGAGGCGGCCGACTTCGTAGACATCCAGTCGGTCCAGCCGAACGTCGCCCAGCCCCAGCAGCAGCGCGGCGGCTCCAGGGGATCCTTCGTCACCGAGTGCGGAAAGAACGAGAACGGCAAGTTCAATCCGGACAATGTCATCGTCGCCCCTGGTGTGAGCAATGGCGCGCACCATATGCACGATTACGTCGGCAACCAGGCCAACGACGCATTCGCCAGTGACGACGATCTCGCAAACGGTGACACCAGTTGCCAGAACCAGGGCGACAAGTCCACGTACTACTGGCCTGTACTGCGACTGCAGAACGGGCAGGACGAGAACGACGCCCAGGCGGACGGTGGTGGCAAGGACCAGAACATCGGAGAGATCCAGACTCCGTCCCAGGTCACGCTGAATTTCGTCGGCAACCCGGCGAGCAAGGTCACCGCAATGCCTCGTTTCCTGCGGATCATCACCGGTGACGCCAAGGCATTCACCAACGGCGATGCGAACGCGAATGCGTCCTGGAGCTGCACCGGATTCGAGGACCGTCAGCTGAAGGACAAGTACCCGATCTGCCCCGAGGGCAGCCAGGTGGTGCGCTCGTTCAAGTTCCAGAGCTGCTGGGACGGCCAGAACACCGACAGTGCGAATCACCGCACCCACGTGGCCTTCGCGGACAACAACGGCAACTGCGGAAACGGGTTCAAGGCGATCCCGCAGCTGGTCCAGCGGATCGTGTACGACGTCCCGCCGGGCCCCGGCTTCGCGGTCGACTCCTTCCCGGAGCAGCTGCACAAGCCGGTCACCGACCACGGTGACTTCATCAACGTCTTCGACGAGAACCTGATGAACAAGGTGGTGAACTGCATCAACGGCGGCAAGAAGTGCACGTGATCCACTGACCCGGACGGAGCGGCCCCCCTGGCTGGGGGGCCGCTCCGCTGTGGTCGGCCCCCCGCCAAGTACCTGCGTGGTCAGCTCCCGTGGTGCCCCGAGTGGCCCCCCTGGCTCTCCCCACTGTCACCGCTGCTCCCCGAGTGGTGCTGTGAACCGGTCTCCACCGATCCACCGAGCCGGCCGCGCAGCGCTGTGACCACCTTGGCGTCGCCGACCGCGACCCACTTCCTGCCGACGAGATACGTGCCGCCGTAGTCGTTGGCCTCGTTGATCCATTCGCGCTGGCCGCGGTCGGTGGCAAAGGTGGCCAGCACGTACTTTCCGTCACCCGTGGTGCAGTTGGCCTGCCGAAGCTCGGCCGCATCCGTCTGGATGTTCGGTTTGCACTCGGCCTTCGCCGCCAGCTGCTCAAGGCTGCCCGTCGCCGTCTTCGGAGGTTCGGGACTCTTGTCGCCGCCGCCACGCCCGTCGCCGTCATCGCCCGCTCCGCAGGCCGCGGCAAGGGTCAGCGCCAAAACTGCCAGTGCTGCCCGGGCCGTCCGCCTCGCGCCGGTGTTCGTACTCGTACTCATCCGGCCATCGTGCCCTCTCGCCCTCCTGTCGGGTAGCCGAACGCCGGGTAACCTGCGCGACACCAACGCACCTGTTGTCACTCGAGCAACATGGAGGAGCGCTGATGAACGAGCTGTCGAGACGGACTCTGCTGGGCACCGCAGGAGCGATCGGCATCGGCGCGGCGTTAGCCGGGCACACGCCCGCGGCCGCCGCCGGAGCCGCCGTCCCGGCCCCGGCCCCGGCGTTCTCCACGACACCCGCCCACGCGGCACTCCAGCGGCTGCTTCCCCGCCACGCCCGCCAGTTCCGGCTACGGGCTCTCGAAGGCCCCGAGCGCTTCCGCGTCACCGGCTCCACCGGCCGTATCGAGGTCGCGGGCACCAGTCCCGCCGTGCTGCTCACCGGAGTCCACTGGTACCTCAAGTACACCTGCCGGGCGCACATCTCCTGGTCCGGCAGCCAGCTCGATCTGCCCGGACTGCTGCCCGCGCCCCGTGACGCGCTCGAGCGCTCGGCGACCGTCCCGCACCGGTTCGCGTACAACGACACGCACGACGGCTACACCGCCCCGTACGCCGACTGGGCCCGCTGGGAGCGGCTGCTCGACGTCCTCGCCCTGCACGGCTGCAACGAGGTCCTGGTGACCCCCGGCCAGGAGGCCGTCTACCACCGGCTCCTGCAGGACTTCGGGTACACGGACGCGGAGGCCCGCACCTGGCTCCCCGCGCCCTCCCACCAGCCGTGGTGGCTGCTGCAGAACATGAGCGAGTACGGCGGCCCGCTCAGCCCCGCACTCATCGAGAGACGCGCCGGCCTCGGCCGACAGATCGCCGACCGGATGCGTGAACTCGGTATGCACCCCGTCCTGCCCGGCTACTTCGGAACGGTCCCGGACGGCTTCGTCGCCCGCAACCCCGGCGCCCGCGTCATCCCGCAGGGCACCTGGAACGGCAGGCGCCGCCCCGACTGGCTCGACCCCCGCACCACGAGCTTCAGCGACGTCGCCGCTGCCTTCTACCGGCACCAGTCGGAACTCTTCGGCGAGGCCGGCCACTTCAAGATGGATCTGCTGCACGAGGGCGGCACCGCCGGGGACGTCCCGGTGGCCGACGCCGCCCGTGCCGTCGAGAAGTCGCTGCGGACCGCCCGTCCCGGCGCGACCTGGGTGATCCTCGGCTGGCAGTCCAATCCGCGGCCCGCGCTGCTCGAGGCGATCGATACCGACCGGGTGCTGATCGTCGACGGCCTCTCCGACCTGGACACGGTCACCGACCGGGAGACGGAGTGGGGCGGCGCGCCGTACGCCTTCGGCACCATCCCCAACTTCGGCGGCCGTACGACGATCGGCGCGAACACCGACCGGTGGACCGCGAAGTTCACCGCCTGGCGGGACAAGCCGGGCAGCGCGCTGGCCGGCACCGCGTACATGCCGGAGGCGGCCGAGCGCGATCCCGCGGCCCTGGAGCTGTTCAGCGAGCTCGCCTGGCGCGAGGAACAGATCGACCGCGACGCGTGGTTCGCGCAGTACGCCGACATCCGCTACGGCGGCGAGGACCGCTCCGCGCGCACGGCCTTCGCCGCGCTCGCCGCGACCGCGTACAAGTTGACCAGCACCGACGGCCGCCCGTACGACTCACTGTTCTGCCGTCGGCCCAGCATGACCTCCTCCATCGGCACCGCCTTCGACCCGGCCGGGTTCGACCGGGCCTTCGCCGCGCTGCTGGACGTACGACTTTCGCTGCGCGACTGTGACGCGTACCGCCACGACGTGACCGATCTGGCCCGCCAGGCGCTCGCCAACCGCTCGCGCACGCTCCAGCTACCGCTGCGCGCCGCCTGGCTGGACAAGGACGTGGACACCTTCCGTGCCCTGTCCGCGCTCTGGCTGAAGCTGATGCGGCTGAGCGACACCCTGGCCGGCTGCCATCGCTCGTTCCTGCTCGGTCCCTGGCTGGAGGATGCCAAGCGGCTGGCCACCGGTCCGGCCGAGGCGGTGGAGCTGGAGCGCACCGCCCGTGTGCTGATCACCACCTGGGCGGACCGGGCCGCCGCCAACCAGCTGAGCAACTACGCCAACCGCGACTGGCACGGGCTGATCAACGACGTCCATGTGCGGCAGTGGGAGACGTATCTGGAGGAGCAGGCCGCGGCGATGGCCGAGGGCCGTGCCCCCAGGTCCTTCGACTGGTATCCGGCGGAGGAGGCGTGGACGAAGGACCGGCGCGCCTATCCGGTGCGGGAGACGGGCGACGCGTACCGCACCGCCCAGCGCGTGTACGACACGCTCGCCACCGCCCCGTACCAGGGCTTCGTGTCCGTCAGCGCGGACCCGCCGGCCTTCACCCCCGGCAGCACGGGCACCGTCGCCGCGGCCTTCCGCAACTTCAACGGGCTGCGCTCCACCGGCCGCGTCGACCTCGCCCTGACCGGCCCGGCCGCCGAGCCGCAGGGCGCGACCTTCCTGAAGAGCGTGCCCGCCGGCGGCACCGGCACGGTCTCCTGGCGGGTGACGGCGCCCCCCGAACCGCTCACGGAGCCGCTGGTCGCCATGGACTACGAGCTGCGCACGCAGTACGGACCGCGTGGCGAGGAGCGGGTGGCCGTCACGCAGAAGGGCAAGCTGCACCTGGCGGCGTCGTTGGATCCCGGGTGGCGCACCTACACCGGCAATGCGGCAGTCTTCGGGCAGGTCGGCGACCGTTTCGCGATCAATGGCGGGGGCGACGACCTGTGGAGGGGCACCACGCAGTTCGGCACCGCCTACCGTGAAGGCGCGCTCACGGCAGGCGCGAGCGTGGTCCTGCGGGTGGACTCCCAGGAGAACACCAGCAGTTGGGCGCGGGCCGGCATTGTCGTACGCAACAGTCTGGCGAAGCCGCAAGACACCGGATTCCTGAATCTGGCCGCGACTCCCGGCCAGGGCATCGTGCTCTCGTACGACAGCAACGCCGACGGCACCCTGGACACATACCGGCGCATCACCGGTATCAAGGCTCCGGTGCTGCTGCGGCTCACCCGCGACGCCGGGGCCTCCTTCACCGGCGCCTGCTCCACGGACGGCGGTGCCACGTGGCGCACGGTCGCCACCGTCTCCGTGCCGGGGTCCGCCGCGGTCCAGGACGTGGGGCTGTTCATGAGCGCGGCCGGCGGGGGCAGCGGGGTCAGGGGCACGGTGCACTTCAGCGGATGGTCGGTCACCGCGGGGTGATCCGCCGGCGCGGCACCGGCACAGCCGGTGCCGCGCCGGTGGCCCGACCGTCGACTACCGTTCCGCACAGAGCATGGCCATTCGGTAGATATCGACCCGCACGATCAGTCAGGGAGCCTTCCCGCGATGACCGCGATCCCCGCCCACACCGTCGCCAATCTTCGCGACCTCGGCTCCATCGCGCTGGCCGGCGGCGGTTCCGTACGCCCCGGCCTCGCCTTCCGCTCGGGGATGCTCGACCGGTTCGACGCCGCCGCCGATCCGGTCGTCGCCGCGCTGGGGATCCGTACGGTCGTCGACTTCCGCACCGAGGCCGAGCGCCGTTCCCGCCCCGACCGCGTCCCCGCGGGCGGGCGGCTTCTGCTCGCCGACGTCTTCGCCGACCAGGTGGCCTTCGGCCGGATGCCGGCCGCGGCGCGGCTCAAGCAGGTGCTGAGCGATCCGGCCTTCGCCGAGCGGGAGTTGGGCGGCGGCCGTGCGCAGGAGCTCTTCGCACGCACCTACCGCGCCTTCGTCAGCAGCGACTCCGCGCGGCACGCCTACGGCGCCTTCCTCGGCGAACTGGCCGAGGAAGACGCGGGGCCGCTGCTCTTCCACTGCACGGCGGGCAAGGACCGCACCGGCTGGGCGACGACGATCCTGCTCACCCTCCTCGGCGCGACCCCGGAGACCGTCGAGGCGGAGTACCTCTCCGTCAATCCGGCGGTACGGCAGGCTTTCGCGTCGCTGGTGGAGGGTTTCACCGCGCAGGGCGGCGACCCGGAGATCGCCCTCGCGGTCATCGGTGTCTTCCCGGAGTATCTGGCGGCGGCACTGGACGAGGTCGCTGCCCGCCACGGCACGATGGAGAGGTACGTACGCGAAGGGCTCGGCGTCCCGCGGCAGGCGGTCGACCGCATCCGGGAGCGACTGACAGCGACCGGCTGAGTTCCCGGGCCTGGTGACCGTAAGACGATTCGCTCGTTCTGCTGAACGTGCGCCCACAGGATGTCGTCACCCCTCCCGCTCCCGCCCCCTCCCCCACCGCCGGCCGTGTCGAGGTCGAACAGGCCGAGGCGGCCCTTGTCGAGCACTACCCCCGGCTCGTACGGATCGCGTATCTCGTACTGCCCCCGTCACTCGGCCGCAACCGCCGCGTACTGACCGCGCACGCCCTCGCGCAGCGCTCGCTGCCGCGCGGCCGCACCGCTCCCGCGGGCGCCACAGACACCATGGACACCGCGATCCCCGCCTCCCGGCGGGCGCCGGGCGACGCCGACCCCGGATATGCCTATGTGCGGGGAAGGGTGCTGCGCCAAGCCCTGGACGCCGGACTCCCGCTGCGGCGGCTGGCCTGGCCGAAGCGTGCGCAGCTCCCGCCGCTGCTGCCGCACGTGTGGGGTCTGCGGGTCTTCCCGCGCTCGGGCGGTGCCGATGAACTCGCCCTGGACCAGTGGCTCTCCGCGCTTTCGGGGCCCGCGAGGGCGGCTTATGTACTGCGCGGTCTGGAAGGGCTGTCCGACGCCGATGTACAGCAGGCCCTCGGTGCGGCCGGGGTCGGTGATCCGCAGGCCGCGCTGGCCGAGGCGGACGGCTTGGACCCTGCCGCGGGAGTGGGCCCTGAGGGAGGAGGCACGGAGAGCAGGGGCGCCGAGGGAACGGACACCGGTGGAAAGGGCGCCGCCGCTCTGCTCGAGTCCTCCGAGTTCGACCCGTGTTCTCTGCAGGCGCGCCCCACCGATCTGATGCGCCGCCGCCAGCATGTCAAGGCGGCCGTGGTGGCGGCCGCGGCCCTCGCGGTGTGCGGCGCACTGCTCGGACTGCCGGGCGACGGCTGGGGCAGGGACGGTGCGGCCGCGCCCCCGTACGCGCGTAACCCCGCGGCCGAGTCCGCCCTGGACCCGGCACTGCTGACCCGGGTCCCCGCCACCGCGTGGCAGCGCTCGTCCCGTACGGACTTCTCCGTCTGGCCGGCCCGCGGCGGTCTCACCGATGACGAGGCGCTGCTGCGCCGCGCGCTCGTGGTCTGGGCCAGGCCCGGCAACGCGGTCCAGGTCTCGGCGACACCCGGCACACCGCCGGGACCGCCGATGGGCTCGCCGCAACTGCTGTACGCGGGCGAGGTCGACCAGGCGCGTGTGGTGCTGCTCCACGACGGCCTGCGGGTGGTCCGCTATGCCGAGCCGAAGGACGGAACCGGCGGTGTGGCGCTCGACTTCGCGCGGACGGACGGCGCCGACGCCGCCTCATCGGGCGCGCTCGTGGCAGGCCGTACCGACGGCACCGTCCGCTATCTGACGGCTCCGTGGGTGCAGAAGACGTCCGTACGCGATCTGCTCGACCCGGCGGGCAGTCCGCGTCCCCTCCAGCGGGGCACCGACGGCGTGACCGGTCCGCTGCCGAGCCCGGCGCAGGCACGGGACTGCCGGTCCTGGGACGTGCTCGAGCTGCGCGACGACACGGCCGACCGGCTGCTGACGGACCTCGGTGAACTGACCCCCGCCCGGCTCACCTCGGGGCCGCCGTCCGCCCCGAAGGACGTCACCGGTCAGGGAGCCCGCGCCGCGTGGGCCCGTACGGGCTGTCTGCTGTCCGGGGTGCGCGTGCACGGTGTGCGCAGCGTCAACTCGTGGCAGTACGCGCAGCAGTCGCTGCCCGAGTCGAACGGCACGGCGGCCTGGCTGTGCACGCGTGCGGAGACCTGGCGGGGTACGGGGAGCCGGGTCATGGCCCAGTTCCAGGCGCCGGGGGCCCGGGCGGGTGCGCCGGGCGCGATCGCGGCGCGGGCCGAGGACACGCCGTCCTGCGGAGTGCGGGATCCGCGAGTGCTGGCGGGTGTGCTGTGGAAGTCGCGGGCCGGGCACTGGTTCGTACTCGCGGCGGGAAGCGAACAGTTCGCTTCGCTGGCGACCTCGGGCGGGGTGGACGGCAGCGCAAAGGGGCATCTGCTCGCGGTACCGGCGAAGGAGGGGGCACGGGCGGAGCTGAACGGCCGCCTGGAGGACGGCAGTCGGGTGGGCGCGCTGCACTGAGCGGCTCCCGCCGGCGGGCGGCCCCGGCGCCCTCGATGCCGGTCCGGACCACTCGGGCCGCACCGACCATCTGCCCGACATGTGTTCGCCGCCCGTTAGGGTGTTCGCATGACGACCGGGGTACGCCGCAGGATGGACGTCGAAGAGCGCAGGCAGCAGCTGATCCGGGTGGCTCTGGAGCTGTTCAGCCACCGCTCGCCCGACGATGTGTCGATCGACGAGATAGCCGCGGCCGCCGGTATCTCGCGGCCGCTCGTCTACCACTACTTCCCGGGCAAACAGAGCCTGTACGAGGCCGCGCTGCAGCGGGCCGCCGACGAGCTGGCCGGGCGGTTCAGGGAGCCGCCCGAGGGGCCTCTCGGCGCGCGGCTGCTGCGGGTCATGGGACGGTTCTTCGACTTCGTGGAAGACCACGGGGCCGGGTTCTCGGCGCTGATGCGGGGCGGTCCAGCGGTCCCCGCGGGCGGAGCCTGCTCAAGGAATGCGTTGTCGGCGACGAACGCGATGATCGATGAGGTGCGGCAGGCCGCGTACGAGCAGATCCTGACCCATCTGGGGATCGATACGCCCTCACCGCGCCTGGAGTTGGTCGTACGGTCCTGGGTGTCGCTCGCCGAGTCGACTGCGCTGATCTGGCTGGACGGACGGCGCATTCCGCGCGGTGAGCTGGAATTGCAGCTGGTGCACGACTTCGCGGCGCTGTGTGCGGTGAGTGCGGCGTACGACGAAGAGATGGCGGACATCCTGATCCGCGTCCTCGTGGACGAGCCGGCCGACGGCCCGTTCGGCGATCTGGTCGGCCGGCTCATGACGCTGACGCCCTCGCTCCCCGAGGTGCCCGCTCAGCGTCTGCGGTAGGGCCCTTTCAGGTCGCGCGCCTCGGCGGCGACGACGGGCGCTACGCCCTCGGCCCGCTTCGGTGGGCCGGTGGATTCCGGACACCCCCCTTACGCAGGCAGACCTCCGTGATCCCGTCAATAATGCGGGGATGAAGATCATCTGTCGGCTCGCCGCCCACCCCGATGTGGAAACCCTTGTCGCTCTCTTCGACGGGGCCGCCCGCTGGATGCAGCTCAACGGCATCGCCCAGTGGAAGCCCGGCGACAAGGACGCCGATCACTTCGGACACTGGATGAAGGAGGGGGAGGTCTGGATCGCGGAGACCGGGGACGGCGTAACGATCGGGGCGTACGAACTGTGGTGGGAGGACCAGGCCGCCTGGGGAATCCAGCCTCCCGTGGCCGGGTACGTACACCGGCTGATGATCGACCGGGATACGGCCCCGGCCGGGTTCGGCCGGCTGCTGCTCGCGCACGCGGAGCAGCGGATCGCCGATACCGGGCGGGAGTTCGTACGGCTGGACTGTCTGTCGAACAATCCCGGGCTGCGGACGTACTACGAGGCTGCCGGCTACCGCGTCGCCGGTGAGGAGCCGGGCAAGGTGGGGAAGGACGGCAGCCGCTACGGAGTGGTCCTGCTGGAGAAGCTGGTGAGCTGAAGCCGGTCGATCGAGACCGGTCAGCTGGAGCCGGTCAGCTGAAGGGCCAGCAGCGCGACGTCGTCCTCGCGGGTGCCGAAGCAGTCCAGCAGGGCGTCGCAGAGCTCGGCGACCCCCTGCGGCGCGTGCGCCGCGGCGCGGCGGAGTCGTTCGAGGGAGACCGTGAGGTCCGTGCCGCGGGTCTCGATCAGTCCGTCGGTGACCATCAACAGCCGGTCACCGTGGGCCAGTTGGGCCTCTGCCGGATGCGGATGGTCCAGCTCGAGACCGAGCAGTGGGCCGGAGACCGCCAGGTAGGACGCCTCGCCGTCCGCCGTGACGACCAGCGGGCGGATATGGCCGGCGTTCGCGATCCGGGCGCGGCCGGTGTGCGGGTCGATCAGAGCCAGGCAGACGGTGGCCGTGGCCTCCGGGTGGTAACGCTGGAGCATCCGGTCGAGGCGGCGCAGCAGAACGGCCGGGTCGCTCTCGTCGGTCGCGTACGCGCGCAGGGCATGTCGCAGTTCGACCATCACGGTCGCCGCGTCCAGTGAGTGGCCGACGACGTCGCCGACCCCGACCAGCAGTCCGGCGGGGGTGGAGAGGGCGACATAGAAGTCACCGCCGATCTCGGCGTTCCGGGAGGCGGGCACATAGCGCAGAGCCAGGTCGGCACCGGGCAGCGCCGGCGGTCGCTGGGGCAGGAAGCTGCGCTGCAGGGTCAGCGCGACATGGCGTTCCTCGGCGGTGGTGCGCAGCGTCTCGGCGGTGAGGGCCGTGGCTTGGGCGAGCCGGCCGAGCAGGTGTGCCGTGTCCGGGTCGCCGGCGGCGCGGGCCGGGCGGGCCAGGCAGACCGGCGGCTGGTCCGCCCGGCTGCGGGCCAGCAACAGGGCGGCGCCGCCGCTGACTTCGGGGACGAGGAATCCCGGCGGCCACAGCGGCGCGGGCGCTGTCACGGGATGTACGCCCGAGCGGCCCGCCATGCACCGCTGCAGCAACTGGGCCACGGCCGTGCGGGCGCCGGAGTCCGGCGGGAAGTCGCTGCGCAGGCTGCCCGCGTACAGCGCGTCCCCGGGGCCGAAGACAAAGGCCGCCGCCGGGCCGGCGGTGAGCCGGGCGGTGGCGACGGCGGCGAGATCAGCCAGTTCCTGCGGGCCGTGCGCGCAGTGCACCTCCGTGATCGCGGCGGCGAGCCGGGTCAGCCGGCTCGCCTGCGCCTCGGCGTCGTGGCGGGAGCGGGCCCCGCGCAGCGCGGCCCTGATCACCGCTTCGATCTCCTCCGGTTCGACCGGGATCGTCAAGTAGGCGTCGGCGCCCGCGTCCAGTCCGCGGCTGCGGTCGCGCGGGGTGATCGCCGCGGCGCTGAAGTGCACCACGGGCATCGCGGCGATCACCGGATGAGCCTTGATCCGGCGGCAGAGCTCGAAGCCGTTCATGTCGGGCAGGCCGATGTCGACCAGCGCGGCGTCCGGCAACGCACCCGACCTGAGTCTCGTATCGAGCTCGATCAGGGCGTCGCCGGCGCTCGCGGTGGGCACCACCCGGTGACCCGCCCGGCGCAGTACCGCGCCCATGGCGTAGCGATTGGCCTCGAGGTCGTCGACGACCAGCACAGTGGCGCCGTCGGCTTCGCTCATGTCGCGCATCTCCTCGGACGGGGGAAACCCCGCTCCGTAGTCGGCCCACCACGCTAACGCGCTGCGGTCAACTGTGGGTGAAGACGGCGACGCTACGCGCCGGTACGGTGAAGCTGCCCGAACTCCCTTCGTAGGAAGCCGACTTGGTGATAGTGTCCGCGCCCGCGAGCTGCACCGGGTGGAGCGCGTACGCCTTCCCGGCCAGTGCCGTGACCCGCTGCGTCTGCCGCTCCGGCGTGGCGTTGAAGACCACGACCAGATCGCCGGCCCTCATCGTGATCACCCCCGGGGTCTCGTCCCTGCCGGAGAGCGGGAAGGAAACCGCGGACTGCACCTCACCCGCCGTGCTCAGACCGAAGACCTTCTCGGTACGGCGGATGGTGAGGAGGTCCCGGTAGGCGGCTGACGCGCCGTTGACCTGCGGGCATCCCACCGTCAGTGAGGCGGCCGTCAACAGCGGTTTCGCATAGGGCCACTTGGTCTTGTTGTCGGCCTCCGGCGGCAGCCCGCGGCCGAAGCCGTTGCCGTCCCGGCAGTCCCAGTGGATCGCGTTGAACCAGTCACCGCTGTCGTACGAATTGCGGTCCAGCGACTTGGAACGGAGCAGGTCGGCCCCGGCCTGTGAGAGCGCCGGTCCCTGGGAGAGAGCCGCGGTCGCCATCGCCAGTACCTGCATACGGGCCCGGTCCGCCGGTGACGTGGCGGGCGGGAGCTTGAAGGCGAGGGCGTCGTACAGCGACTCGTTGTCGTGGGCGTCCGCGTAGGCGAGGGCGTCGCCGGGAGCGGCGGCGTACCCGGCCGGGGCGCCGTTGTAGTCGACCTCGGAGCCCTTGACGCTCCGGCCGGAACTGTCGGTGAAGGCGTAGGCGGCGAGATTGCCCGTCAGACCCACCTTGATCAGGTCCTGGTAGTGCAGCAGCCGGGCCTTCTGCTCGGCCGGAGTTCCGTTCGCGGCCGAGGAGTTGGGGTCGGTGTAGAGACCGGAGGCGAAGCCCTGCACCCGCGGGTCCTCGTCGAAGGGCCCGCCGCCGCGCACCGCGTCACGGGCCCGGTCGGAGAAGGTCGCCACCCCCGTGCCCGCCATGTTCTTCTGGGTGGCCTGGACGAAGCGGGCGTCGTCCGCGATCTCCCCGAAGTTCCAGCCCTCGCCGTAGAGGATGATCTTCTTTCCGTCCACGCCGTCGCGCGCGGGCGTCAGCGCGTCGAGCGCAGCGCGCACCGCGAGGATATTGGCCTTCGGGTGGTGGCCCATCAGGTCGAAGCGGAAGCCGTCGACCTTGTACTCCTTGGCCCAGGTGACGACCGAGTCGACGACGAGCTTGCCCATCATGGCGTTCTCGGGGGCGGTGTTCGCACAGCAGGTGGAGGTGGCGACGGTGCCGTCGGCGAGCAGCCGCTGATAGTAGCCCGGCACGATCTTGTCGAGCACTGACTTGTCGGCCTGTCCGCTCGCCACGGTGTGGTTGTAGACGACGTCCATGACGGTGCGCAGGCCGCTGGAGTTCAGGGACTGCACCATCTGCCGGAACTCGACCGTACGCCGGGTGCCTTCCGGATCGGAGGCGTACGAGCCCTCCGGGACGGTGTAGTGCAGCGGGTCGTAGCCCCAGTTGTACGCGTCCTTCGCGGCGGCCTTCGCGACGCACGCCTGCTGCTCGTCGGAGTCCGGGGCGTACACCTTGATATCGCAGTCGGGCACGGACTGGTCGGACTTCTTCTCCGGGATGGTGCCGATGTCGAAGGCGGGCAGGAGGTGGACGTAGGAGGTACCGGAGGCGGCGAGCGCGCGCAGCTGCTTCATGCCCTGCGAGTCACGGTCGGTGAAGGCCAGATACTGTCCCGGGTGCTTCGATGTGCGGTCCGCGACCGAGAAGTCGCGGATGTGGAGCTCCTGGATCTGCGCGTCGCGCAGCGGTGTCGCGGCCGGCTTCCTGAGACCTGTCCAGCCCGCCGGGGCGAGCTTCGGGTCGGCGAGGTCGATGACGAGGCTGCTCGCCGAGTCGGTGGTCAGAGCGGTGGAGTACGGGTCGGTGACCTTGTTGGTGACGAGCTTCTGGACGCTGGGCGCCCAGACCTTCACCGCGTATCTGTACTGCTTCCCGGTCCAGCCCTTGGAGCCGGTGACGGACCAGACGCCGCTCGCCTCGTCCCGTCGCATGGCGACCGTCCGGCCGTCGAGTTCGAGCGAGACGGAGTGGGCGGTGGGAGCCCAGAGGGAGAGGGTGGGGCGGCCGCGGTCGAGGACCGGTCCGAGGGCGGCCTTGGTGGCCCTGCCCGCGTACAGGTCGTCGAGGATCCCTGCCGTCTGGACGCCGGTGGCGGCGAGCAGCGCCCCGTTGGCCGCGCGCTGGGTGGCGATGAGCTGGCCGCGCAGCGACTGCCGGACCCGGTCCCGGTCGCGCGTGTCGACGGTGAACGCCGGATAGTCCCTGAGGTGCGGGTACTTCGCCTTCTGCGCGTCGGTCAGGGTGGCGGAGGTGAGACGCAGCCACCGGCCCTCGTCGGACAGTGCGCCGTCCTTGACGGTGATACCGCCGTCCGCCGCGTACACCAGCTGCTGGCTGGTGGCATCGGTCGCCTTCACCTTCCAGACGACGGTGTCCCGGTCGATCCACTGGGCCTCGGCCCTGGCGAGGTCGAGCGAGGGCGCGCCGCCGGTCTGCGGCAGCAGATACTTCGGCTGCCCGGCGAGCAGCCAGACCTCGTTCGTGTACGTCGCGAGGTCCAGGGACTGGTCGGTCGGCAGGTCCTTCTGGTCGCCCTTGTGGAGGATGTAGCTGAGCGAGGTCGCGCCGGCGGCGAGCGGCACCTCGAAGGTGACTCCGTACGCGTCCTTCCTCACCGGCTGGAGCGGCTTGGACCAGTCGGTGGGCGATGCGGCGCCGGTCCAGGTGTGCAGACCCCAGCCGTCGTAGTCGCCGTCGGCGCGGTTGTAGTGGAGGACGGCCTTCGTCCTGTCCTGCGGCGGGTAGGCGCCGTCGGGCGCGGTGTCCGACTGGCCTTCCTTGCCCTGCGCGATCCAGACCTGGCCGGTGCGGACCAGTTCGACGGTGCGCTGCGGGCCGTCCGCGGTGCCGTTCTTCTCGACGGTGTACGGGACGGTCGTGGCGCCCTCGGCGAGCTTGATCCAGGCGAAGGCGCCGTACGCGTCACGGCCGGTGAAGGCGGTCCGCCGGGTGCCGGTGCTGAGCTGCCAGCCGTCGTAGTCGCCGTCGGGCCGCTGGTAGTGGACGACCGCGTAGTCGCGTTCGACGGCCACCGGCTTCTCCGGCGGCGGTGCCTGGCCGGCGGTGGTCTCCGCCCGGTCACTGGCGGTACGGCCCGCGCTGTCCACCACAACCGCCTTGTAGCGCAGGGGGGTTCCGGCCGCCGTATCGAGGTACTGAGTGACCTTGTACGGGGCGTGGTCGGCCGAGCCGAGGGTGCGCCACTTGCCATTGCCGGCCTGGGCGGCGAAGACGACGCGGTTGAGGCCTCCGCCGTTCACGTCGGCGGATATCTCGACGGTGCCGGTGGCGCCGGCGGCCGGCGCCTTGAGAGTGAGCGTGGGCCTGGCGGCGGGCCCGGCGAGCGGCTTCGTGGCCCGGAGCACGACGGAGGACAGCGCCGGCACGGTGACGGTGATCTTCCCGTCGGCGGCGTGCACCGCGCCCGAGCCGCCGTACAGCGTACGGAAGTCCGTGGCGTCTGCCGGGATGATCACGGTCTTCGCGGTGTCCGCGTTGTTGACGGCGACGAGATACTCGATGGAACCGGTGCGCGCCTTGGCGTCGGTGCGGGAGAAGGCGTACACCGAGTCCTTGGCGTACCGCTCCGTCTGGACACCGTCGCGCAGCGCCGGATGCTCTTTGGTGAGCTTCGACAGCGCGGCGATCGACCGGTAGAGGGGGTGCGAGGTGTCGTACGCGTCGGATGCGTGTGTACGGTCCGTGCCGAGCTGGTCGTCGTCCAGATAGTCAGCGGTTTTCGAGGCGAAGAGGCTCTGGCGGGCGTCCTTGTCGCCGCCCGCGCCGGTGAAGCCCTGCTCGTCGCCGTAGTAGATCACCGGATTGCCGCGGGACAGGAACATCAGCTCGTTGGCGAGCCGCGCCCGCTTCAGCAGCTCGGCGTCGTCCGCCTTCGGATTGTCCTGCTTGAGGAAGGTGCCGATACGGCCCATGTCATGGTTGCCGAGGAAGGTCACCTGCTCATAGGCGTTGGCCTTGTCGCTGGTGTAGCGGTAGTCGTTCCCGAAGACGCCGGCGAGCTGGTCGGCGGACGCGCCCTGCGAGGCGTAGGCGCGGGCCGCCCCCTGGAAGGGGAAGTCCAGTGTGGCGTCGAGTCGGCCGCGCGTGACGTACGGCGAGGTGATCGCCGTGTCCCCGGCGAAGACCTCGCCGAACATGAAGAAGTCGTCCCGGCCGCGCTTGGCGGCGTAGGCGTCGAGCGCCGTGGCCCACTGGGTCCAGAAGTCCATGTCGACGTGCTTGACGGTGTCGATGCGGAAGCCGTCGATGTCGAAGTCGCGGACCCACTTCTCGTAGATCTCCTCCATGCCCCTGACGACCTCGGGACGCTCGGTCCACAGGTCGTCGAGGCCGGAGAAGTCGCCGTACTCGGCGCTCTCGCCCGCGAAGGTCGAGTCGCCGCGGTTGTGGTACATCGTCGGGTCGTTGAGCCAGGCGGGCACCTTCTTCCCGGTGGTCCTGGGCGTGTACGGGAAGGAGCCTGCGTCGACCTTCCCGATCCCCGCCCGGTCGTCGAACGGGCGGCCGCTGCTGTCCAGATACGGATAGGCGCCCTTGGGGCGGTAGCCGTACATCTTCTCGGCGTAGTCGACGGTGTCTGCGGTGTGGTTGGTGATGACGTCGAAGAAGACCTTCATGCCCTTGGCGTGGGCCTTGTCGATCAGCTTCTCGAGGTCGGCGTTGGTGCCGAAGTGCGGGTCGACCTGGGTGAAGTCGGTGATCCAGTACCCGTGGTACGCGGCGGACGCGTCCTTGCCGGTGCCCTGGACGGGCCGGTTCTTGAAGATGGGCGCCATCCAGATGGCGGTGGTGCCGAGGCCCTTGATGTAGTCGAGTCTGCTCGTCAGGCCCTTGAGGTCGCCGCCCTGGTAGAAGCCCTTGTCGGTGGGGTCGTACCCGGTCTCCAGTCGCGAACCGGTGAGCCCGCCACGGTCGTTGGCCGTATCGCCGTTGGCGAACCGGTCGGGCAGGACGAAGTAGAACTGCTCCCGCGTCAGATCATGCCGCGCGGGCTGCGCGGCGAGCGCCCTGTCCGAGGGCGGGGCGGGGGGTCTTGGCGCGCCGGCGGCCGGCCCGGCGGTTATGAGCGTCGCGAGGAGCGCGGCGGCGGCGCCTATGGCGGTGCCGGCCGCGCTGACGCGGGGGGTGGTGGTCACCGGTTGGTTCTCCTTGGGAAGGGCGTAGGGGGCGTGTCCTCAATCGCCGGAGGGGCTGCAGTGCAGCCCCTCCGGCGATTGAGGAGCGGGGCTTGGGGCAGAGCCCCAACAGGAGCACCGGCAAGGGCTAGCCGCAGCCGCGGGCTCCCGCGTGGAGTGCCACCGCCGTGTTCGGGGACAGCGTTGCCGTGAACTGGCCCGAGGCGCTGACCGTCACCGGACGGCCCGACTGCACATCGCAGTAACCACCCGCGGGCAGCGACGTCTGGAACGTGCGGGTGAGTGACGACGACTCGTGGTTGATGGCGACGTACGCCTTCGAACCCCGCCCGAACGCGATCTGGTCCCCGCCGTTGTCCCACCAGTTGACGACGCCCTGACCGCGCGCCGTGTTGCGGAAGGCGACCATGGACTTGATCTCGGGCCAGGCGTGCTGGCACTTCCAGCCGTCCTGCCAGCAGGCGTTCACCGTCCCGCCGTTGGGCGGTCCCGCGTCCTTGTCCGACCACTCGTAGCCGGAGTGAACGTCCGGCGATCCGTACGGCCACGCCAGCATGAAGACATTCGCGAGGGTGTAGTTGGCGCCGTCCTTGTAATTGAGGGTGTCGCCGCCGCGCTCGGTGTCGTGGTTGTCCACGAAGGTCCCGGACCTGCCGGACTCCATGTACCCCCATCCCTCGCCGTAGTTCTTCAGATAGGCGAGGTTCTCGTTGTTGAAGACGCGCTTGAGGTCACGGGCGTACCGGAACTCCTGGACGTCGCCGTTCCCCAGGTACTCGCCGGGCGAGACCGGCTCGCCCGCCCCGTAGATCGCTTCCTGCTTCCAGTACACGCCGGGATTGCCGAGCCTGGACTTGATGCTGGCGAGGTCAGCGGCCGGCATGTGCTTCGCGGCGTCGATACGGAAGCCGTCGACGCCCAGGGAGAGCAGGTCGTTCAGATACGCGGCGATACGGCCGCGCACGTATTCCTCGCCGGTGTCCAGATCGGCGAGTCCGACGAGTTCACAGTTCTGGACGTTGGCGCGGTCGCCGTAGTTGGTGATGTCCGACCGGCAGTCGTCCATGTCGGCGCCGGAGTAGGTGCCCGGGTAGGTGTACTTGTCGTACGAGGAGCCGCCGGTACCGGTACCGGACGCGGACGCCATGTGGTTGATCACGCTGTCGACGACGACCTTCACACCCGCCGCGTGGCAGGTGCTCACCATGCTCCGGAACGCGGTGCGGTCGCCGAGCCGCCCGGCGATCCTGTAGCTGACGGGCTGGTACGAGGTCCACCACTGCCCGCCCTGAATGTGCTCCTGGGGCGGAGAGACCTGGGCATAGCCGTAGCCGGCCGGGCCCAGGGTGTCGGTGCACGCCTTCGCGACCGACGCGAAATTCCACTCGAAAAGGACAGCCGTGACGTCCTTGTCCCCCGGCGGGGTCGCCTGCGCGGCGCCCGTCGGGGCAACCACACTCACCGCGGCGCCCGCCACAAGGGCGAGCGCCGCGGCCAGAGGTTTGCCGGCCATTTTTCCTCCTGCATGGGGGGAGGTGCGGGTGACGGTGCAGCCTTGTCCGGCAACGCGCCGTGCCCGTAAGGCCTTTGAGAGTTCTTGCTGCAAGGCAGCAGAAAGTTATTGCGGTCGCGACCGTACGAGCCTCCTGGTCCGGGGTCAACCCTTCGGACACACTCTCGTCGCACTGCGGAAATCTTGCCGTTTCCCAACTGCAAGACCTTACGCAAGACTTGCAGGGGTGCTACTTTCAGCCATGGCTCCGGGCCGGCCGGCCGGGGGCCCGGCAACTCCGGTCCCCACGCGCTCGGCCGGCCGGTCCGGTTACGCGCCCACCGGCCTACGGGTCCACTTGCTTACGGGTTCCACCGCGGCGTGCGCTTCTACCGGCTTGCGCGCCCACCGGCCTACGCGTCTACCGGCGCGCCTGCGCGGTGGTGCCCCGGACCACCAGTTCCGGCTGGAACACATACTCCGTGCTCTGTACCGGACTTCCCTGCAGCTCCTCCAGCAGCGCGCCGACCGCCGCGGCCGCCATCGCCTTCACCGGTTGGCGGATCGTCGTCAGCGGCGGATCCGTGAACGCCACCAGCTGCGAGTCGTCGAACCCGACCACCGAGAGGTCGTACGGCACATCGAGGCCGCGCTCCCGGGCCGCACGGACGACGCCGAGCGCCATCATGTCGCTGCCGCAGACGATGGCGGTGCACTCCTTGTCCAGCAGCGCGCCGGCCGCCGCATGGCCGCCCTCGACACTGAACAAGGAGCGCTGGACCAGTTGTTCGGCAGCGGCCTCCGTGTAGCCCAGGATGGAGGCGAGACCGTCCAGGAAGCCTTCGGTCTTGCGGCGGGCCGGCACATAGCGGCCCGGACCGATCGCCAGACCGATCCTCTCGTGCCCCAGCTCCGCCAGATGGTGCACAGCCATACGCATCGCCGACCGGTCGTCGCAGGAGACGCAGGGCGCGCTGATGTGCTCGCTGTACCCGTTGATGAGGACGAACGGAACTCCCCGGGCGACGAGTTCGGCGTACCGCGTGTGATCGGCCGAGGTGTCGGAGTGCTGTCCGGACAGAAAGACGATGCCGTTGACGCCGCTCTCCTGGAGCTGTTCGACCAGCTCGTCCTCGGTCGCGCCGCCCGGCAGCTGGGTGCAGAGCACCGGGGTGTAGCCGTGCCCGGCCAGGACCTGTTCGACGGCCTGGGCGAACGCGGGGAAGATCGGGTTGGTGAGCTCGGGGGTCAGCAGGCCGATGAGACCCGCACTGCGCTGCCGCAGCCGTACGGGCCTCTCGTATCCGAGCACGTCGAGCGCCGCGAGCACCCGCTGACGGGTACCGCTCGCCACGCCCGGTTTGCCGTTCATCACCCGGCTCGCGGTCGCCTCGCTGACGGAGGCCTGAGCCGCGATGTCCGCGAGCCGCGGGGCGGTGCCGGTCTGGACGACGCCGCCCCGCGCCGGGGGAATCGTCACACCGTCCACCACACAGCGGTGTCCGCGGGCAGCTCGGCCTCGCCCTCGGCCGTCCGGACAGCGCTGCTGGCCAGCAGTACGCGGCCGGGTGCCGGTATCCGTACGGCCGTGCCCGTCGTGTTGACGGTGCAGACGAAGCCGCCTTCCCGGCGGAAGGCGAGCACGCCCTCGGGCGCCGCCAGCCACTCGACCGCGTCGCCCGTGCCCAGCGCGGGGTGCGCGCGGCGGGCCGCGAGGGCACTGCGGTACAGCTCCAGGGTCGAGTCCGGGTCACCGGTCTGCGCCTCGACGCTGAGCCCGGCCCAGCTGTCCGGCTGGGGCAGCCAGCTGCCGCCCGTGCCGAAGCCGTACGACGAGCCCTCGGTGGTCCACGGGATCGGCACCCGGCAGCCGTCGCGGAAGCCGTCCTGGCCCTCCGTGCGTCCGAAGGCCGGGTCCTGCCGGACCTCGTCGGGCAGGTCGGTGACGTCGGGAAGACCGAGCTCCTCGCCCTGGTAGAGATAGGCGGATCCGGGCAGCGCCAGCATCAGCAGGGTGGCGGCGCGGGCGCGTCGCAGTCCCAGCTCGCGGTCGCCGGCCTCACGGATCTGGGTCCCCGCCGGCGGGCCCGCGAAACGGGTGGCGTGGCGGGTCACATCGTGGTTGGAGAGCACCCAGGTGGCCGGGGCGCCGACGGGCCGCATGGCGTCCAGCGACTCGTCGATCACCCGGCGCAGCTCGTCCGCGACCCAATGGGTTCCCAGGTACTGGAAGTTGAAGGCCTGGTGCAGCTCGTCGGGGCGCACGTAGTTGGCGGTGCGCTCGACGGTGGGGGTCCATGCCTCGGCCACGGCGATGCGATCGCCCGGGTACTCGTCGAGGATCTTGCGCCAGGCGCGGTAGATCTCGTGCACGCCGTCCTGATCGAAGAAGGGCATGACATCGCTGCCCAGCAGTTTCAGCTGGTCGCTGCCGCCGATGTCGGGCAAACCCGGTGCCTTGACCAGGCCGTGGGCGACGTCGATCCGGAAGCCGTCGACGCCCATGTCGAGCCAGAAGCGCAGGATCGAGCGGAACTCGTCCGCGACGGCCGGGTGTTCCCAGTTGAAGTCGGGCTGCTCGGGGGCGAAGAGGTGCAGATACCAGTCGCCGGGGGTGCCGTCGGGGTTCCCGGTACGAGTCCACGCGGAGCCGCCGAAGATGGACTCCCAGTCATTGGGCGGGAGTTCGCCGTCATCCCCCTTGCCGGGACGGAAGTGGTAGCGGTCACGCAGCGCGGAACCCGGACCCTCCTCCAGAGCGCGCTTGAACCATTCGTGGGCGTCCGACGAGTGATTGGGCACCAGGTCGACGATGATGCGCAGCCCGAGGTCGTGCGCGTCCCGGATCAGCGCGTCGGCGTCCAGCAGCGTGCCGAACATCGGGTCGATGGCCCGGTAGTCGGCGACGTCGTAGCCGGCGTCGGCCTGCGGGGAGGCGTAGAAGGGGCTCAGCCACACGGCGTCGACGCCGAGTTCCCTGAGGTACGGCAGTCTGCTGCGGATGCCCGGAAGGTCGCCCATGCCGTCGCCGTTGCCGTCGGCGAAGCTGCGCGGGTACACCTGGTAGATGACGGCGTCTCTCCACCAGTCCGCGGAAGCCGCGGGCAGGTCGGTGTGATGGGCGTCAGCCAGGTACTGGGTCATTCTCGATCCCTCTGAGGCTCGGTGCAGCGATTCGGGGCAAGACCGGGGCACCCGGCCGGCCGGGCCGGGTGCCGAGGTTCGTACGGGTCAGGATTTGGCGGCACCGGCGGTGAGGCCGGTGACCAGATGACGCTGGACCAGGTAGAAGAACAGCGACGCGGGGATGGCGATGAGCACGGAGGTCGCGGCCATCAGGTCCCACTGGGTGTCGTGCTCGCTGATGAACGTGGTCAGGCCGATGGCGAGGGTGTACTTGCCCTCGCTCAGCATGAAGACCGACGCGTAGGCGACCTCCGCCCAGGCGGTGAGGAAGGTGTAGAACGCCGCCACCGCGATGCCCGGCCGGGCGAGCGGCAGGATCAGCCGGTAGAAGGTGCCGAACGGAGTGAGACCGTCGATCCGGCCGGCTTCGTCGATCTCCGCCGGGATGGTGTCGAAGTACCCCTTGAGCAGCCAGGCGCAGTACGGGATGGCCGTGGTGCAGTAGACCAGGATCAGGGCCCAGTAGGTGTCGAGCAGGCCCAGGTTGGCCAGGATGTTGTAGAGCGGCACCATCAGGATGGCGACCGGGAACATCTGGGTGACCAGGAAGGTCCACATGAGCTGGCGGTGTCCGGGGAAACGCATCCGGGAGACGGCGTAGCCGGAGCTGGCAGCGATGAAGACACCCAGCACGCACGTACCGAGCGCGACGATCAGCGAGTTGACGAACCACTGGAGGAACGAGGTGTCGTTCAGGACCGTCGTGTAGTTCTCGAAGCTGATCTTGTCAGCGATGTCGCCGGGGTGCAGGAAGTCGGTCTTGTCCGGGCCGAGCGAGATCCAGGCGATCCAGCCGATCGGGAATGCCGCGATGAAGCTCGCGATGATCAGCGCGCCGTGGATCAGCAGGGACGCGGAACGGGGGCGCTCTCCGCGCTTCAACTGGCGCCTGCCCGTCGCCCGCTTGCGGGGCGGGCCGGCGGTGGCCGACTCGGCCGCTCCCGCGACCCGGACATCTGCTGTGGTGCTCATGGGGTTGGCCCTCTCTTTCGTCATGGCTGGTGCTGATTGCCCGGTTGCCCTGGGCGGGCCGTCAGACGGCCTTCTCATTGCGGGCCAGCCATCGCCGGTAGAAGGAGGCGAAGACGATGAGCATCGACAGGATGATGACGCCGTACGCGGCGGAGCCGGCGTAGTCGCGCGGGTCCTGTCCGAAGCCGAGGCGGTATGCCCAGGTGACGAGAATCTGGGCGTCCGTGCCCGAGGTGTTGCCGAACAGCAGGAAGATGACGACGAACTGGTTGAAGGTCCAGATGACGCCGAGCAGGACGACCGTGCTGCTCACCGAGCGCAGGCCGGGAACGGTCACATGGCGGAAGCGCTGCCAGGGGGTGGCGCCGTCCACCTCGGCGGCCTCGTAGAGCTCGGGCGGGATCGACTGCAGACCGCCGAGCAGAGAGACCATCATGAAGGGGACGCCGACCCAGGTGTTGACCATGATGGCGGCGGTCTTCTGCCAGAAGGGCTCACTGAGCCAGGCCGGCGTGGGCAGATGCGCCCATTCCAGAGCCATGTTGAGGACACCGCCGTCGTCGGCGAGGATCAGCCGCCAGGCGAAGACGGTGACAAAGGTCGGCACCGCCCACGGCAGGATGAGGACCATCCGGTAGAAGGTGCGGCCGCGGATCTTGCGATTGAGCAGCAGGGCGAGGCCCATGCCGATCCCGTAGTGCAGCACCACACAGATGGCGGTCCAGACGATGGTCCATATGAAGTGGGGCCAGAACTGATGGTCGCCACCGGAGAGGATCTCCGCATAGTTGTCGAGACCCACCCACGAGAAGCTGTCGGGGATCTCGTTGACGCCGATCGTCCGGCCGACGTTGTTGCTGTTGGCATCGGTCAGCGACAGATAGATGCCGCGCACCAGGGGGTAGAGCACCAGCACGCCGATGACCGCGACCACCGGGGCCACCATCGCCCAGGCGTACCAATTCCGGTTGTACGACTGCCTGATACGGCTCATCGGCCCGCGGCGCGGCCCGGCGCCACGCTGGGTCTTTCGGCTTCCGCCCTCGACGGCGACGGTCATCTTCGACACCTTTACGACAGATTCTTGAGCGGGTGTACGGCGTGGTGGTACGGCCGGGATCCGGCCGTACCACCACGGGCGGCCGTCCGGCCCACCCCTGTTCGGGGGCGGTACGGACGGCCGGCGGTCGCCTTAGGAAAAGTCCTTGAGCAGCTTCTTGTAGGACTCGGCGGTGGCGTCCAGGCCCTTCTGGGTGCTCACCTTGCCCTGAAGGATCGCGGTGAGGTTGGTGCCGAGGTCGGCGAAGAGCGAGCTGTACTCGGGCAGCTCGGGGCGCGGCCGGGCGGAGCCGGCGAGGATCGCCTGGAACTCGGTGATGCCGGGGGTGGCCTTGACCTCGGCGGTGTAGGCGGAGGTGCGGGTCGGCAGCGTGCCGTTCTTCAGCGCGATCTTGGCCTGGGTCTCACCCGAGGTCATGAAGCCGACGAACTTCTGGGCCGCGGCCTGGTGCGCCTTGTCGGAGCCGGCGTACACGGAGAGGTTGTGACCGCCCGTCGGGGCGCCGGCCTTGCCGGAGCCGGTGGCCGGGACGTTGGAGATGCCCAGGTTGGCCTTGTCCTTGAAGGCCGCGCCCTTGTAGATGTTCGTCAACTCCCACGGGCCCTGGACGATCATCGCGACCTTGCCGGTGTTGAACGCGTCCATCATGTGGGCGTAGGAGTCGGCGGTCACATCGAGCTTGGAGACGCCCGGCGCGGCGAGCAGGGCCTTGCTCGTGTCCACGGCCTTGACGGCCTCGGGCGAGTTGACCGTGATCTTCTTGCCGGCGGCGTCGACCATGTCGGTGCCCTCGCCGAAGAGGAACGGCAGCTCGAAGTAGGCGTCGGCGCGGAGGGTGAAGCCGTCGACGCCGGCCTTCTCCTTGACCGCCTTGGCGACGGTCTTCACCTCGTCCCAGGTGGCCGGCGCCTTGTCGTAGCCGGCCTTCTTCAGGACTTCCTTGTTCCACATCAGGCCGAGGGAGTCGGTGACGAAGGGGGCACCGTAGGTCTTGCCCTGGTACTGAGCCTGCTTGAGGAGCGAGGGAGTGATGTCCCCGGTGTTCTTGAGCGCGTCCGTGCCGTCGAGCGGGGCCAGGAACTGCGACTTGGCCCAGGAGGCGGTCCAGCCGACCTCGGCGCGGATGATGTCGGGAGCACCCTTGCTGCCGGCCGCGGTCTGGAACTTGTTCTGCGCCTGGTCGAACGGGACGTTGACGTACTTGACCTTGATGTCCTTGTTCGCCTTTTCGAACTCGGCGATCATCGCCTTGTACGTCGGCGCCTCGTTGGTCGCGTTCGACGTGTCCCACCAGGTGAGGGTGACCGGGCCGGCGGCCTTGTCGCCGCCGTCGTCCCCGCCGCATGCCGTCGCTGCCAGTGCCAGTGCCGCTACCAGCGCGGTGGCCGCTATGCCACGCCTCATGTGAACTCCTTCAGAGATGCCCGAGATGGCGGAGGCGACCAGGCCCCCTGCCGACCGCTCCCTCGCGGCGCCGGGTTCGGCAGGAACGTAACAAGGATGAAAGAGAGCGGAAAGACCTTGCGGCAATTTTCTGCAAGAGCGGGGGATCGTTACATCCGCGTGTCCTGAGAGTTGCCATTACATCGCTTGACGGCGGCTGTTTCCGCTGCGCCAGGGCGCCCGGGGCAGAGCCCTGCGACACTCCGCGCAAGCTCTTGCAAGGCTGTTATTTTTGTCCCCCGAGCACCGTCACCACATGCCCGCACCCACGTTGACCTCGTTAGTTGTACGTCCTCCCCTGCTCCCGGACCGTACGAGAGGGACCTTTCATGACCCACGAGCCCGCTTCCGCCGTCGGCCTGCTCGGCCCCGCGGCAGCCGAGGGGCCGCGCCCTGCAAGCTCTTCCACGGAGGGTGACGGCTGGTGGCGCGATGCCGTCATCTACCAGGTGTACGTGCGCTCCTTCGCCGACAGTGACGGTGACGGCGTCGGAGATCTGCCCGGGGCCACCCGGCGTCTGCCTCATCTCGCGGAGCTGGGCATCGACGCCGTATGGATTACGCCCTTCTACGCCTCGCCACAGGCCGACGGCGGCTACGACGTCGCCGACTACCGGGCGGTGGACCCGCTCTTCGGGGATCTCGCCGACGCCGACGATCTCGTCCGCACCGCCCACGGGCTGGGCCTGAAGGTGATCGTGGACATCGTCCCGAACCACACGTCGGACCAGCACCCGTGGTTCCGGGCCGCGCTCGCGGACCACGACGGGGGCGCGGCCCGCGAGCGCTACCACTTCCGGCCCGGCAAGGGCGCCGCCGGCGAGCTGCCGCCGAACGACTGGGAGTCGGTCTTCGGCGGCCCCGCCTGGACCCGCACTCCGGACGGTGCGTGGTTCCTCCACCTCTTCGCACCCGAGCAGCCCGACCTCAACTGGGACAACGAGGAGGTGCACCAGGAGTTCGAGTCGGTGCTGCGCTTCTGGCTGGACCTCGGCGTCGACGGCTTCCGTATCGATGTCGCGCACGGCATGGTCAAGGCGGCCGGCCTGCCGGACATCGGCCACAAGGAACAGGCCAGGCTGATCGGCGCCCAGAAGCTGCCCTTCTTCGACCAGGACGGGGTGCACGAGATCCACCGCTCCTGGCGCAGGCTCCTCGACTCCTACCCCGGCGACCGGATCGGCGTCGCCGAGGCCTGGGCCCCCAGCCCGGACCGGCTCGCGCTGTACGTACGCCCCGACGAGCTGCACCAGGCCTTCAACTTCCAGTTCCTGCGGTGCCCTTGGGATCCCGGGGCGATGCGCGGCGTGATCGACGAGTCACTGGCCGCCACCGCATCGGTGGGGGCCACCACCACCTGGGTGCTCTCCAACCACGACGTGGTCCGCCACACCACCCGCTACGGCGGCGGGAAGCAGGGGCTGCGCCGGGCCCGCGCGGCCGCGCTGCTCATGCTCGCGCTGCCCGGTTCGACGTACATCTACCAGGGCGAGGAGCTCGGACTGCCCGAGGTCACCGATCTGCCGAGCGAGGTGCGCCAGGACCCCGCCTTCTTCCGCGCGGCGGGGCAGGACGGCTTCCGCGACGGCTGCCGCGTACCGATCCCCTGGTCCGGCGAGGAGCCGCCGTACGGGTTCGGCCCCGGATCCAGCTGGTTGCCCCAGCCGGACAGCTGGCGGGAGCTGTCCGTGGCGGCCCAGACCGGCGACCCGCACTCGACGCTCGAGCTCTACCGCTCGGCGCTGGCGCTCCGCCGTGAGCTGCCGGGCGGCCCGATGCGGTGGCTGCCGGGCCCCGAAGGGCTGCTCGCCCTGTCCCGCCCGGGCCTGGTCTGCACCCTCAACACCACCGGATCGGTGATCGAACTGCCCCTGCCGGGGCGCCTGCTGCTCTCCTCCGCGACCTTGGGGCCGACGGGTGGCACAGCCCGTATTCCGGCTGATTGCTGTGCGTGGTGGGCAATCTGACGTGCGACCGGTACAGTCCAATCCTGTGACCGCACGGCTTGCCGACATCGCAGCCCAGGCGGGGGTCAGCGAAGCCACAGTCAGCCGCGTGCTCAACGGCAAGCCCGGTGTGGCCGCGGCAACCCGCGAATCCGTACTCGCCGCGCTCGACGTGCTCGGATATGAGCGCCCCGTGCGCCTGCGGCAGCGCAGCGCCGGCCTGGTCGGCCTCATAACGCCGGAGCTGGACAACCCGATCTTCCCGGCACTCGCCCAGGTCATCGGCCAGGCACTGACCCGGCAGGGCTACACCCCGGTCCTGGCCACCCAGACCCCGGGCGGCTCCACCGAGGACGAGCTCACCGAAATGCTGGTGGACCGCGGGGTCTCCGGAATCATCTTCGTCTCGGGCCTGCACGCCGACACCACGGCCGATATGCAGCGCTACGACCAGCTGCGCGGGCAGGGTGTCCCCTATGTCCTGCTGGGCGGCTTCTCGTCCAAGGTGAAGGCCCCCTTCGTCTCGCCCGACGACCGGGCCGCGATGCACCTCGCGGTGACCCATCTCGCCTCGCTCGGCCACACCCGGATCGGCCTGGCGGTCGGCCCGAAGCGCTTCGTTCCCGTGCTGCGGAAGATCGAGGGCTTCCAGCAGGCGATGCAGACTCAACTCGGCCTCGCCCCCGAGGAGTCCGAAGAGCTCATACAGCACTCCCTCTACACGCTGGAAGGCGGGCAGGCCGCGGCAAGCGCCTTGATCGGGCTCGGCTGCACCGCCGTGGTCTGCGCGAGCGACATGATGGCGCTCGGCGCGATCCGGGCGGCCCGTGGGCTGGGTCTGAAGGTGCCGCGGGACGTATCCGTGGTGGGCTTCGACGACTCTCCGCTCATAGCGTTCACGGACCCGCCGTTGACCACCATCCGGCAGCCGGTGCAGGCCATGGGTCAGGCGGCCGTCCGCACCCTCCTGGAGGAGATCGGCGGCACCCCCGCCCCGCACAGCGAGTTCGTCTTCATGCCCGAACTGGTGGTTCGCGGTTCAACGGCTTCGGGACCCGGAGCCGCCGGGCGTACGTGAGTCGTCCTCAAGGGGTGGCGGATACGTCGGCAACCCAACCGGGGGATGATCGGTCGGAGGACGGCATCTGGCAGACTCTCGTCCTATGGGTGAAACGACCGTGAAGACCATGGAAAGCCGGACGGCTGCTCCGTCACCCACGGTGGACGAGGCCGTCGACGCGCCCGCGCGCATCCGGCTGCACAGGCTACGGTCGCCCCGCCGCCCGCGGATCTGGTTCGAAGTCCTGCTGATCGCGGTCAGTTACTGGACATATTCGCTGGTCCGCAACGCTGTGCCGGAGCAGAAGACGCAGGCACTGCGCAACGCCGACTGGATCTGGGACGCCGAGCAATGGCTGGGCATCGCCGTGGAGCAGACGGTCAACCACGCCGTGAATTCGGTGACATGGCTGATCGTTTCGATGAACTACTACTACGCCACCTTGCACTTCATTGTGACGATCGGCGTGCTGGTATGGCTCTACCGTTGGCATCCGGGCCGATACGCGGCTGCCCGTTCCGCCCTTTTCGCCACGACAGGTGTGGCTTTGGTCGGTTATTACCTGTACCCGCTCGCACCGCCCCGGTTGATGAACGGCCACGACTTCGTCGACACGGTCCTGGTCCACCACACCTGGGGTTCCATGGCCTCGGGCAACCTCAAGAACATGTCGAACCAGTACGCGGCGATGCCGTCGATGCACATCGGCTGGTCGCTCTGGTGCGGTCTCATCATTCTCGCCGTTGCCTCGGCGCCCTGGGCGAAGATCCTCGGCATCCTCTACCCGACGGCGACCCTGGTCGTCATCGTGGCCACGGCGAACCATTTCTGGCTGGACGCGGTGGGCGGCATGATGTGTCTGGCGTTCGGCTTCACCGTCTCGTACGCCTGGTACCGGACGCTGCCGCATCGGCTGCCGCGGCTGGTGGTGAAGAGCGACGGCACCGGCCGGCCGCTCCCCCGGTTCAGCCGCGGGCAGCTGTCCTGACCTCCTGACGCCGTCGCGCGGACCCGGCTGCGCCCGCTGCCCGCGTGCCGCTACGCGCCGTAGAACAGCTCCTCCACCACGGCGCGCGCTCTGCGCGTGATCCGGCGGTAGTCGTCCAGCATGTCGCCGACACGCCCCGGGCCGTATCCCAAGTACCGGCCCACCGCGCCCAGTTCGCGGCTGTCCGACGGGAAGGTGTCACCTGCCCGGCCGCGTACCAGCATCACGCCGTTGCGCACCCGGGTCGCCAGCACCCAGGCCTCGTCCAGGATCTGCGCGTCCTCCGTGGAGATGAGGCCCGCCGCGTGCGTGGCCGCCAGCGCCTCGCGGGTGCGGGTCGTCCGCAGGCCCGGTTCCGCCCAGCCGTGGCGCATCTGGAACAGCTGGACCGTCCATTCCACATCGCTCAGCCCGCCGCGGCCCAGCTTGGTGTGGAGCGTGGGATCCGCGCCGCGTGGGAGGCGTTCGGACTCCATCCGGGCCTTCAGCCGGCGGATCTCGCGGACCGCGTCGTCACCGAGGCCCTCCACCGGATAGCGCAGCGGGTCGATCAGATCGAGGAAGCGCCTGCCCAGGTCCGCGTCGCCGGCCATCGGCTCCGCCCGCAGCAGCGCCTGGCTCTCCCACACCAGCGACCAGCGCCGGTAGTAGGCCTCGTAGGAGGCGAGCGTGCGGACCACGGGGCCGCTCTTGCCCTCGGGACGCAGATCCGCGTCGATCAGCAGCGGCGGGTCCGTGGTGGGCAGCTGAAGCAGCCTGCGCATCTCCACGACGACCGCGTTCGCGGCCCGCGACGCCTCCTGCTCGTCCACGCCCTCACGCGGCTCGTGGACGAAGAGCACATCAGCGTCGGAACCGTAGCTCTGCTCACGGCCGCCGAAGCGGCCCATGCCGATGACCGCGAACCGCGTCGGCAGCGTGTCGCCCCACTGCGCGCGTACGGCGGCCCTCAGCGCGCCCGAGACCGTCGCGGCGTTCAGGTCCGTGACCGCGTTCCCGACCCGGTCCACGAGCTCGCCCGGGTCCGCCTCGGCCGGGTTGTCCTCGGTGCCGTACGAGCCGATCAGATCCGCCGCGGCGGTGCGGAACAGCTCCCGGCGGCGTACGCCACGGACCGCGGCGACCGCGGCCTCCGCCGTGTCCGCGCGTCCGACGGCAGCCAGAACCTCCTGTTCGAGCGCGTCCCTGCCGCGCGGCACGAGGCCCTCCGGGTCGCCCAGCAGGGCCACCGCCTCCGGGGCTCGCAGCAGCAGGTCCGGGGCGAGCCGCCCGGCGGACAGCACCCGCGCCAGATTCTCCGCGGCCGCGCCCTCGTCGCGCAGCAGCCGCAGATACCAGGGTGTCTTGCCGAGCGCGTCGGACACCTTGCGGAAGCCGAGCAGACCGGCGTCCGGGTCGGCCGAGTCGGCGAACCAGCCGAGCAGCACCGGCAGCAGCGTGCGCTGGATCGCGGCCTTGCGGGTCACGCCCGACGACAGGGCCTCCAGATGGCGCAGGGCGGCGCCGGGATCGGCGTAACCCAGCGCCTCCAGCCGCTGCCGCGCGGCCTTCGGGCTGAGCCGTGTCTCGCCGGGGGTGAGCTGGGCGACGGCATCGAGCAGCGGCCGGTAGAAGAGCTTCTCGTGCAGCCGTCGCACCACCGACGCGTGGCGCTTCCACTCCTTGTTGAGCTCGCCGACCGGGTCCGTACGCAGCCCGAGCGAACGCCCGAGGCGGCGCAGATCGGCCGCGTCCTCCGGCACCAGATGCGTACGCCGCAGCCGGTACAGCTGGATGTGGTGCTCCATGGCGCGCAGGAAGCGGTACGCCAGGTCCAGCTGCGCGGCGTCGGCCCGGCCCACGTATCCACCGTGCGCCAGCGCCCGCAGGGCCTCGAGTGTGGTGCCGCTGTGCAGCGTCGCGTCGCTGCGCCCGTGCACCAGCTGCAGCAGCTGTACGGCGAACTCGACGTCCCGCAGACCTCCGGGGCCGAGCTTGAGCTCGCGCTCCACCTCGGCGACCGGGATGTTGTCGACGACGCGGCGGCGCATCTTCTGCACGTCGGCGACGAAGTTCTCGCGTTCCGCGGCCTGCCACACCAGCGGTGAGACGGCTTCGATGTAGTCCTCGCCGAGCGCGAGGTCACCGGCGACCGGACGGGCCTTGAGCAGGGCCTGGAACTCCCAGGTCTTGGCCCAGCGCTGGTAGTACGCGAGATGGCTGGAGAGCGTACGGACCAGCGGGCCATTGCGCCCCTCGGGCCGCAGATTGGCGTCGACCGGCCAGATGGTGCCCTCGACCGTCGTCTCGGAGCAGATCCGCATCAGGTGGGAGGCCAGCCGGGTCGCGGCCTGGACGGCCTTGCTCTCGTCGGCGCCCTCCACCGGTTCACCGACGAAGATGACGTCCACGTCGGAGACGTAGTTGAGTTCATGGCCGCCGCACTTGCCCATGGCGACGACGGCGAGCCGGCACTGCACCGCGTCGGCGGGCGCGGCGCCGCGTGCGATGGCGAGGGCCGCCCGCAGTGTGGCCGTCGCCAGGTCTGCCAGTTCGGCGGCGGTCTCGGCGATATCGGTCGTACCGCACACATCTCGGGCGGCTATGGCCAGCAGGCACCGCCGGTAGGCGACCCGCAGGGTGACCGGGTCGGTGGCGTCGGCGAGGCCGCGTTCGAAGTCGGCGACGCCCGGGTGCAGATCGGTCGCCTCGTACGTCACGAGGGCCTGCCAGTCGCGCGGGTGGCGGGCCAGGTGGTCGCCGAGCGCCTCGGAGGCGCCGAGTACTCCGAGCAACCGGTCACGCAGCGGTTTCGCGGTGATGAGGGTGTCGAGGAGGCTCTGGCGCTCGGCCGGGTCCTGCGCCTCCACCAGCCGTACGAGGCCACGGAGCGCGAGGTCGGGGTCGGCGGTGGCCCCGAGCGCGTCGAGCAGCACCGGGTCCGTCCGCGCGGAGGACATGTCGGGGAGGTCGAGGAGACGTTCGGCGGCGGAGGGATCGGTGAAGCCGTGCCGCAGCAGTCGGGTGAAGTTACTGCTCCTGCGCCCCGGCACCGTCATTCCGCCGTCTCCCGTCCTGCTTGCCTGCCCTGCTTGCCCTGTTCCGGCCGGGCGCTGCGGTCCCGTACCGGCCGATCAAGGTCCGGATTCGAGCGTAGCCGCAGGGACGCGCGGGAGACCCCGCTGATCGGCGGACCCTTCCGGACGTTTCCGGTGAGCCGCCGCGCGGATGACGCGTGAGCCGCCGTGCGCACGGGCGGTGAGCCACCGCGCGGACGGGCGGTGAGCCACCGAACAGTCGCGGATGGCGTGACCTACGCCATGTTGTTCGGCCTTTGGAGCGAATGAACCGCTTGCTCGATTCTTCCGTCTTCTTGGCCGACCACCGCCGACCACCGCTGATCTCTCTCGGTCACTGCTGGTCAGGACCTATTGATCCCTTGAAAACCGAAGGCACAACCGCATGCTGTCGTCCGGGTCCCGCCGCTTCGCCCCGCTGTCCCGTCGTGGCCTGACGGCGACCTTGATCCTGGGTCCGCTCGTCGGCATCGCCTGCCTCTCCGGCTCCGGGGAAGCCACCTCCGACGCCCATGAGAACGTCATCCCGGCGGCACGTCCCGCGGGCGCTTCCGTGATGCAGATCGTCGCCCATCCGGACGACGATCTGTTCTTCATGAACCCGGACACCAGCCAGTCGGTCGGCTCCGGCGGCGCTCTGACGTCGGTGTACCTCACGGCGGGCGAGGCGGACGGCGTGAACGCGTCCAGGACCGCTCCGGGCGGCGGCCCGCTGTCCGCGGACGCGCTCGCCGAGCTGCCCGCCGCCGACAAGGGCCGGTACGCGGAGGCCCGGCAGAACGGCATTCGCGCGGCCTACGCGGAGATGGCCACCGGCAACCGCACCAGCCCCTGGCAGCGCATCACGATCCCCACCGCGGGCGGCGGCGCGGCCGAGCTCGACACTCTCAAGGCGCGGCCCGAGGTCAACCTGGTGTGGGTGCAGCTGCACGAGGCCGGGTCTATAGCCGGCGACCGGCCGAAGAGCCTGCACGGTCTGTGGGACGGCCGGGTGGACACGCTCGGCTCGCAGCTCGCCTCCTCCAGCCCGGTCAGCAGGGGCTTCTCGTACACCAAGGAGCAGGTCGTCGACACGGTCGCCGGCCTCCTCGAGCGGTTCCGCCCGACCCACGTCCGGATGCAGGACCCGACGCCGGGCCGGACCGGCGCCTCGGGCAAGGTCACCGACCACCAGGACCACATGTACGGCGCGCGGTTCGCGCAGGCCGCGCTCACGCGATACGCGAGCTCGACCGGCCGTCCCGCCTTCAGCGTCCAGAACTACCTGGGCTACTTCACCAGCCGGCTGCCGCGCACCCTCGACCCCGCCACCGCCGCGGCCAAGCTGCGCGCGCTGAAGACGTACGCCTGGATGGACGGCGAGAACCACTGCGGAGACGAGGCCGGCTGCGGCGACCGCAAGGTGGCCGCCCGCCCCGGAGGGCACGGCTGGGCGCAGTCCGTCCGCTACACGCGCGGCGAGTCCACGTCCTGGGTGCAGCCGGGCAGCGACGGCGGGCTGTGGGCGTTCTCGGTGCTCGACACACGGCTGGCGGTCTGGCACAGGGCGGCCGGGTCCGCCGGTGCGAAGGGCGCGTGGAGCGGTCCGAGGCTGCTGGCGGGCGAGGGCATCGACAGCGGAGTGACCTCGGTGAAGCTGCCTGACGGGCGGATCGCCGTGTTCGGTACCCGTACGACGCTCGGCGACGGCCCGGAGGACTATCGCAGGGATGTCGTCACGGCCGTGCAGCGCACGCCGGACGGCGCGTTCGGACCGTGGCGCTCGCTGGGCACCCCCGAGCGCGACGACGTCTCCGGGACCTCCGACATCAGCGCCCCGGCGGTGACCGTGGACCGCGCCGGCCTGATGACGGTCCATCTGCGCGACGGCAGCCACTCGCTCAGCTCCACCGCCCAGCGGCCGGACGGCTCCTGGACGCCGTGGCAGGCGCGGGGCGGCCGGGATGTGCATGGCGACCCGGTCGCCGCGACGGACGCGAAGGGCCGCCAGTACGTCTTCGTCGGCACGGCTCGCTCGGTCGTCTCCTTCATCCAGCCGGCGCCCGGCGCGCCGCTGACCGGCCCGGCCGCGACCGGATTGCCGCCGACGACACTCACGCTGAGCGCGGGCCGTGACGGCGACGGCGTACGGCTCTGGTTCCGCAAGCCCGGCTCGGGCGACGTCCGCACGGTCCGGTTCTCCGGCACCGGCGTCTCACCGGTGACGGAGCTGGGTGGCCCGGCGGGCTTCGGTCCGGTCGGCGTCTCGGGCCCGGACAACACCCTGCTCGCGGTCCGCTCCAGGACCGGGACACCCGGCACGGCGCTGCTCGCACCGGCCGTCGCGGGAACCGGCGAGGCGGGCGCGGCAGGCAGGTCGGCGCGGACCGGGCGGGCCCGGTGGCACGCGGCCGGTTCGCTGTTCGCGGGCGCGCCGGCGGGCGTACCGGGCGGGGCGAAGGGCTCGGGTCTGGCCGCGGTGGGCCTCGACGGGCGCCTGTACTGGGCACAGGCGGACGCCCGCGGTTCGCTGGCTTCCTGGACCCCGGTCGGCTGACCGATGAATACAGGCGCCGGGCGCGGTCTACACATTCGGTGACCCCGAATGCGAGAGGACTGCGCCATGCCCGAGAACGACCCGCCGAACAGCCCCGGGAACGCCCCCGACGACGAACCCCAGGCCGAGCTGGACGCCCGGTACAGCGACGAGAGGGCCACCACCGCCGACTGGTCCCGGGCGGTCGAGCGCCTGAGCGCCGCCGAGATTTTCTGGCTGTCGACCGTGCGGCCCGACGGCCGTCCGCACGTCACCCCGCTGATCGCCGTGTGGCACGACGGCGGGCTGCATTTCTGCACCGGCGCGGACGAGCGCAAAGCCAAGAACCTCCGCCACAATCAGGAGGTCGTCCTCACCACCGGCGCCAACGTCCTGAGCGAGGGCTACGACTTGGTGGTCGAGGGCCGGGCGGTGCGGGTGAGCGACGAGACGCGACTGCGCGCGGTGGCCGCGGTGTATGTCGACAAGTACGGCGAGGACTGGAAGTTCGACGTCCGCGACGGCGCCTTCGTCGGCGACGGCGGCCCGGCGCTGGTCTTCCGGGTCACGCCGCGCACGGCGTTCGGCTTCAGCAAGGGCGACCCGTTCGGCCAGACCCGCTGGCAGTTCGCCCAGTGAACTCAATCGATCTTCACTCAACCGATCTCGGCGAGGGGAACACCACCGATGGAACTGACGCTTGAAGTGATCATGGTCCCGTCCTCCGATCTCGACCGGTCGAAGACGTTCTACGAGGACGGCTGCGGCTTCAAGGTCGACCTCGACCAGGAGGTGGCCCCCGGTATCCGCATCATCCAGCTGACCCCGCCGGGCTCCCGCTGCTCGATCGCGCTGAGCAGCGGTATGCCCGACCGCCCGGGCCAGCAGGCCATGACCCCGGGCTCGCTCCAGGGCCTCCAACTGTGCGTGACGGACATCGCCGCGGCCCACGCGGCGTTGACCGAACGGTCCGTGCCCGTCAGCGCGATCCAGCACGTGGGCCGAGGTGGCTGGGAGGACGGCCCGGGCGAGGAATGGAACTCGTTCATGTTCTTCAAGGACCCGGACGGCAACGGCTGGGTGGTCCAGGAGGCCCCGGCACCACTCTCCGAACGCTGACTCGGGCGGCCGGGTCTCCGCGCGGCGCGGGCAGCGGCCGAACTCCGGTCGGGCGCCGGGCGATTCAGCCGAGCGGCATGTCCAGCACGGCCTTTCGGTGGCTGAAGGTCTCCAGCGAGTAGCGGCCGTGGTAGTTGCCCATGCCGCTCTCGCCGACACCTCCGAAAGGCAGGTCGGACACCGTGAGATGCGCCAGCGGGAGGCCGAACCCGACGCCGCCCGAGGAGGTCTCCGCCAGCAGCCGGTCGCGGGTCGTGGTTGATTCCGTGAACGCGTACAGCGCCAGCGGCTTGTCCCGCTCGTTGATGAACGCGATGGCCTCGTCGAGGCCGGCGACCTCCACGATCGGCAGGATCGGGCCGAAGATCTCCTCGGACATGACCGGGGAGTCCGGCGCCACTCCCGCCAGTACGGTCGGGGCGAAGTAGCGGCTCGCGCGGTCGTGCTCGCCCCCGACGACCGGACGGCCCGAGCCGAGGAGGCCGGTCAGCCGGTCGAAGTGCCGTGCGTCGACGATCCGGCCGTATTCGGGCGAGGCGGCCGGATCGTCGCCGTACGCCTGCTGCACCGCCGTCTCCAGGGCGTCCTCGAGCTTGCTCGCGGTCACCGGGTCGGTGAGCACATAGTCCGGGGCTACGCAGGTCTGCCCCGCGTTGAGGAACTTCGTGGCCACGAGCCGGGAGGCCACTGTCTGCAGGTCCGTTCCCTGGTCGACGAACGCGGGCGACTTCCCGCCGAGTTCCAGAGTCACCGGGGTGAGGTGCTCGGCGGCCGCGCGCATCACGATGCGGCCCACGGTTCCGTTGCCGGTGTAGAAGATGTGGTCGAAGTGCTGCTCCAGCAGGGCGGTGGTCTCCGGAACGGCACCTTCCACCACGGCCAGCGCGTCGGTGTCGACGAACTGCGGCAGCAGCTCGCCGAGGACCCGGGAGGTGGCCGGTGCCAGCTCGCTCGGCTTGGCGACGACGCAGTTGCCGGCGGCGAGCGCACCGACCACCGGCGCGAGCAGCAGGTGCGCCGGATAGTTCCACGGCGCGATGACCAGTACGACACCCAACGGGTCACGCACCGTCCACGCGGTCGCCGTACGGAGACGTTCGGGAACCTCGGCGGGCTCGGGCCGCAGCCACTCCTCCAGGTGTTCCAGGGTGTGGTCGATCTCGCCCACGGTGGAGCCGATCTCGGTACGGAACACCTCGCGCTCGCTCTTGCCCAGGTCCGCACGGAGCGCGGCGACGAACTCCTGACTGCGCTCGGTCAGCATGGTCCGCAGGCCGGTCAGCTGCTCCCTGCGCCAGGAGAGCGGCTTGGTACGCCCGCTGCGGAAGGTGGCACGCAGCCGGGCGACGACATCGGCGGGCTGTTCAGCGTTTGAGTGCACCATGGCTCCTCGATACGGATGTAGGTGTATCTATCAACAATGCGGCACGGCCCGTACTTCCCTCGTCGCCGTATTTCGGCAGCTCTCGCCGACTCGGCACCCGTGGCGCCTCAGTGGACAACGGAGTAGCTCCGCCACGGCTTGGCCACGGGGGCGATGTTGTCGGACAACGTGGTCGCCACATACGTCGACGTACCGCCGGAGCAGTTCTCGCCCGGGTAAAGGATCAAGTCCAGCATGGTGTTGTTGATGACCCTGACCGCACCGGCTGGCCCCAGCCGGTGGCAACCCGTGACCAGGGGATTCGACACCGTCACAAGGGCGTTCTTCTCCGTGCTGTAGGAGATGGTGCCCACCGCGTTGCGGCCGAGGCCGGAGCAGCCCGTGACCGCGGCAGTCAGGAGCACGGCCCCGGCGGCGACGCCGAGACGCCGGTGATCGGTCACGGACATGGGCGGTCCTCGTCTGTGCGGGAGAGTCCTGATGGAGCCACCCTGCCGCTTTCCGGGCCGGGTGGCATCCGGTGAGCGGCCGGCCGGGCTACGACGCCACCGAGGCCGCGGCACGGGCGGCCGCCGGGACAGCTGGGCGATGTGCCGCGCCGCCGCGGCCGGAGCACCGGAGCGTCACGCCAACACAAGGCCATATTCCGACCCGTTGGGTGATCAATAGTATGAGTGGCGTCTTCTGGACATCCACATAGAAAACGGTTGTCCGCCGCGCCGGTCCCCCGAGAGACTCGTTGGCATGCCCGCCGCAAGAGCGCGGGCAAGCAGCTCGACAACGAGTAGGGGGAGTCACACATGGCGTTACGCAAGCTGACCGCGCCGGTGGTCGCGGTGATGACACTGATCGCCGCAGCGATGATCGGACTCACGGGCACGGCCTCCGCCGCAAGCGGTACCAGCCACCAGGAATTCGCGGCCCAGGCGAAGCATGCGGGACTGACCGGCGCCCAGGCGAAACAACTTCAGACCACGGTGGACGGCTACCTCACCACGGCGGGCGGCAAGCAGGTCGCCGCCAACAAGATCGAACTGGCGGGCAGGGGCGAGATCGTCGTCGCCGTTCCCGGAGAGCGCTACGCCCGCGATCTGTCCGGCGCGGCGGGCCCGAAGGCAGCCTGTCCGTACGAGAACTTCTGCATGTGGACCGGCACCAGCTTCACCGGCACCCAGTTCAACCTGTGGAAGTGCCAGACGTACGACCTTTCGAACTGGAACGGCCCCGGATCCTGGAGCAACAACCAGACCCCGGGCACCAGGGCCAGGTTCCTGGACCGCGGCTACAACACCATCTACACAACGCCCGGCGCGTACGCCAACAACGGCAACTACAACTGGGCCCCGGTCTGGCACGTCATCCCGTGCTAGAGGTCCGGTGATCCGGCCCCGGGCCGGGCGGCACACAGCCGCCGGCCCGGGGCCGGCTGCCCCGCTCGAGAGGGTTCTGCAGTCACCCGGTCCCGACGACCACCATGTGCCGGCCGCTGTGATCAAGCCCCCGGCACAACTCCGCTCCGCAAGCCGGATTCGCACGCGGATTGATCGGCAAGGCGCTCGTGGCCGTCTTGGGGACCGACCGCCTACGTATCAAGATCCACGCCCTCTCTTGTCCCGCCCACGGGCACATGCTGGACTGGCCCCGTACCGGGGCCGAGGAAGGGGCGGGCACATGACTGCGGTGCTCAGCACAGGGTGGGACAGCGTACGGCAGCGGGCCACGCTCAGCACCCACGCGCCCGGGGCCGCCGCCCCGGTGGAGCGGCTGACCGCGCTCGGGCGGGCAGAGTTACTCGGGCGGCTGCGCTGGGAGGTCATCCAGGGCGGCTCCCTGTTCCTGTCGTATCCGCAACTGCTCGACGGCGCCGCCTTCGCCGTGCTCCGGCCCGCAGCACTCCTCGACGAGTTGGCGATCCGGACGATCGGTGGCGGCGCGATGCTGCCGATCCGGGTGAACTCCCAGGGCGCGGACCTGGCCGGGCAGCTGATCGCGATGCTCTCGAGCGGTTTCCTCTTCTCTTCCCTCCCGATCCCCGACGAACAATGCCTCGGACTCCAGCGGGAGTTGGCCGCCCGCGCGGACGGCGAGGCCGCGGTCGCGGCCCTCGCCGCAGAGGGGCCGGCCGTCATGGCGGACCGGCTGCTGGCAGCGACCGGTGTCCTCGACCCTCCGCTGCGGCGGCGCACGGTCGCCCGTTGGGGTGACTGGCTGGAGGCCGCCGAGGGCGGCCTCCTGGAGGTCAGTCCCCTGGTACCGGCCGACTTCGAGACCGCGTACGCGGTGCGGCCCCCGCCGCGGCCCGAGGACGTGGCCGGCGACCAGGGCCGGGCGGTGCTCGCCGCCTGGACCGGTGGGGACTTCGACGTACACGGCCGGCCCAACCGTAGCCGCCTGTACGAGAGCCTTGCCCCCCTGCTGCGCTCCGCCGACCCCGCGGCGCGGGCGGACGCGCAGACGCTGCGCGAGTCCTTCGACGAGACGTACTACCGAGCCATCGCGGCGGGCGAGGGCTGCCTGCTCGGGCTGGCCGCACCCCGGCGCGGCGTCCGCCGCCGGGAGGCAGCGGTGCAGGCGGAGCGGACACCGGTCGTGACCTACCCGACCTGGTTCGAACTGCGGCTCGGCCTGATGAGCGGGGAGCAGTGGCGGCGTTTCACCGACGACGCTGCCGACGCTCTCGCCACCTGGTGGCAGCGGCACGACCTCGCCGCGCTGCAGGAGGTGGGCGACCTGCTCGGGGGTCGTACGAAGGAGCCGCCGGCCGGTGGCGTGGACGCGGTGCCGGTCACCCGGATCCAGCGGGTCGTACGGGCCGCGCGCGGGATCACCGCCCAGATGGCCGCGGGCGGCGGACTGAGCCTGGCCGCCGATATGTTCGGGGAGGGGGCGCCTGCGGCACTCGCGGCCGGCGCGGGCGGGGCACTGGCGCCGGTCGTCGTCGCGGCCGTGGCCGCCGGGCTGCCCCGCCTGACCGACTACCGGGGGCGGTATGACGTGATGGAGCTCCCCGAGGCGCCGGCAAGGACTCTCTGATGGACACCCGGGCACCGCGCACGCACACCCGCAAGGCCTACACCGACGCTGACGGCGGGCGGTGGTGCGAGGTGTACCTCGACACCTACCGCCTGCCGTCCGGCGCCGAGGCCGTCCGGCACCGCATCCGCGTCGGCGGCAGCCGTCCCGGAGTCGTGGTGCTGGCCCGACGAGGTGACGACATACTGATGGTCCGCCAGTGGCGACCCACCGTCAGCCGGTGGGCCTGGGAACTGCCGCGCGGCTTCGGCGAGACCGATCCCGTCTCGGACGCGCTGCGCGAACTGGTTGAGGAAGCGGGACTGGCGGGGTCCGCAGCGGCTGTAGTGGCGTACCTGGACGTCGACTCCGGCATGCTGGAGAGCGAGGTTGCCGTCGTCGAGGTCACTGTTCCGGCCGACGCCCCGCTGCGCCCCGACTCGGCCGGCGGCGGCGAGGTCGCCGACGCGCGGTGGTGGAGCCCGGACGACATCGCGAAGGCGATCCGCGCGGGAGAGCTGCGGGACGGCTTCACGCTCGCCGCTCTCGGCGCGTTCCGCGCGACCCGGGGCTAGGAACGTGTCCGGCGGACCTCGATGGGGAGCCCCCTCGAGCCACCGGCACCCGGCGCCCTGCGTCCCCGACACAGGAGAGGGCCGCGGCCCCCCGCGCCAGGGAGATGGGCCGTGCATCTCACACGTCGTACGGCCCACCGACGGCCAGAGCGAATGAGACGGCTCCGGGCCGGCGGCAGTACGCCTCCGGCCCGGATCGTTGAGCTGTCGGCTGAGCGCCGCTGACCTGCGGCTACAGCACCGGCAGGTTCTTGCGCAGCTCGAAGGCCGTGACCTCGGAGCGGTACTCCTCCCACTCCTGCTTCTTGTTGCGCAGGAAGAAGTCGAAAACATGCTCGCCCAGCGTCTCGGCGACCAGCTCGCTGCGCTCCATCAGCGTGATCGCCTCGCCGAGGTTCTGCGGCAGCGGCTCGATGCCCATCGCCCGGCGCTCCGCGTCGGAGAGCGCCCACACGTCGTCGTCCGCGCCGGCCGGGAGTTCGTAGCCCTCCTCGATGCCCTTGAGGCCCGCAGCCAGCAGGACCGCGTACGTCAGATACGGGTTCGCGCCCGAGTCGATCGAGCGGACCTCCACCCGGGCCGAGCCGGTCTTGCCCGGCTTGTACATCGGGACGCGGATCAGCGCCGAGCGGTTGTTGTGGCCCCAGCAGATGTACGACGGAGCCTCGCCGCCCGCGCCCGCGCTGCGGGCCGAGCCGCCCCAGATGCGCTTGTAGGAATTCACCCACTGGTTGGTCACGGCCGAGATCTCCGCCGCGTGCCTGAGCAGGCCCGCGATGAAGGAGCGGCCGACCTTGGAGAGCTGGTACTCCGAGCCGGACTCGTAGAAGGCGTTCCGGTCGCCCTCGAAGAGAGAGAGGTGGGTGTGCATGCCCGAGCCCGGGTACTCGCTGAACGGCTTCGGCATGAAGGTCGCCTGCACGCCCTGCTCCAGCGCGACCTGCTTCATGACCAGGCGGAAGGTCATGATGTTGTCCGCGGTGGACAGCGCGTCCGCGTACCGCAGGTCGATCTCCTGCTGGCCCGGCGCGCCCTCGTGGTGGCTGAACTCCACCGAGATGCCCATGGACTCGAGCATGGTGATCGCCTGCCGGCGGAAGTCCATGCCCACGTTCTGCGGGGTGTGGTCGAAGTAGCCGGAGTTGTCGGCGGGGGTGGGGCGGCTGCCGTCCAGCGGCTTGTTCTTCAGCAGGAAGAACTCGATCTCCGGGTGGGTGTAGAAGGTGAAGCCCAGGTCGGAGGTCTTGGCGAGGATGCGCTTCAGTACGTAGCGGGGGTCGGCGAAGGACGGGGAACCGTCCGGCATCAGGATGTCGCAGAACATCCGCGCCGTGCCGGGGGCCTCGGCGCGCCACGGCAGGATCTGGAAGGTGCTCGGATCCGGCTTGGCGATCATGTCGGACTCGTAGACCCGCGCGAAACCCTCGATCGCGGAGCCGTCGAAGCCGATGCCCTCGTCAAAGGCCTGCTCGAGCTCGGCGGGAGCCACCGCGACCGACTTCAGGAAGCCGAGCACATCGGTGAACCACAGGCGCACGAAGCGGATGTCGCGCTCCTCGAGCGTACGGAGCACGAATTCCTGCTGCTTATCCATTTTCACCCATCCTTGCTGGTCAAGCCGCCTGCTCCGCACGAGCATGCCATCGAAGAGTTTCAGGCGCGTTGCGGACCCGTCCACTGGCCGCGCGCCGATGTCCGCTGTATCGGCTCAGCCCCATTGTGGGTCCGAGCCCATTGTGGGTCAGGACGTGGCCCCGGACGACCCCGAGACTCCCTTCGCTCCTTCCCGGCGGGTGGGGATGGCTGTTTACCAGCCCCGTATGAGGTGCGGAGCGCCGCTGCCCACTACCATCTGCGGCCATGGGGGGTTCACGGCTCAACCACATCGCGCGCACCGCGCGTCCCATGGCACTGCTGAGTGCCGTGACGACGCTCCTCAGCGCGCTCTTCATCTGTCTGAGCCCGTCGGCCCCCCACCACACTGCCCTGCCGGACGTCCCGACCGCGTACACCTGCCCGTACGACGACGGCGCCTGCGGTCTGCTGCCGCTGGCCGGCCCGGCCGTGCTCACCGCGCCGCCGCCGGCCGCCCCGCTGGAGGCCGGCGCACAGCCCCCGCATCTCGACCTGCCGGCTCCCACCGGCCGGCTGCCCCGGTCCGGGGCGCTCCCGCGCGCCCCGGACCTTCACGTCCTTCAAGTGCTGCGGACGTAACAGCCCCGCCCGCCCCCAGCCCCTTGATCACCGCAGACTTCACGAAGGACGACACCACCATGGCTTCCCGCAACAGCGACCGACGGACCCGGATAGAAGAGATGCGCCGCGCCGAGCAGGCCCGCGAGCGCCGCAACCGCATCATCACGATCAGCGTCAGCGCTGTCGTCGTCGCCGGTCTCGTCGGCTTCGGCGTCTTCGCGCTCAACAAGGAGTCGGACAAGAAGGAGCAGAAGGTCGCCGAGGCCAAGTCTCCGATCACCGGTGAGAAGTCCTGGGACGCGAAGAAGCTCGGCCGCACCCATGTCACCAAGACGGTCACCTACCCGATGAAGCCGCCGGTCGGCGGCGACCACAACCAGGTGTGGATGAACTGCAACGGTGACGTCTACAAGGAGGCGATCCCGGACATGAACGCCGTGCACTCGCTGGAGCACGGCGCGGTCTGGGTGACGTACAACGACAAGGCTCCCGCGGCCGATGTGACCAAGCTCGGCGAGAAGGTCAAGAAGACCCCTTACACGCTGATGAGCCCGGTCAAGGACCAGTCCGGTGCGATCATGCTCAGCGCCTGGGGCAAGCAGGTCACCGTGGACAGCGCCGACGACCCGCGCGTGAACAAGTTCTTCACCAAGTACGTCCAGGGCGCGCAGACGCCCGAGCCGGGCGCGGCATGCACCAACGGTCTGGGCGCCAAGTGACCCGTATGACCCGTACGCACTGGGCGGCCGTCACGGCGGTCGTGCTCGCGCTGCTCTTCGCGGGGGCCGCCACGGTGGCCTCCGCGGGCGGCAGCGGCAATGACGGTGCCAACTCCCGTACTCCGGCGGCCACTTCAGCGGACGCCGGATTCGCGCGCGATATGTCGGTCCATCATCAGCAGGCGGTGGAGATGTCCTTCATCGTCCGGGACCGTACGAAGGACGACGAGGTGCGCCGCCTCGCGTACGACATCGCCAACACCCAGGCCAACCAGCGCGGGATGATGCTGGGCTGGCTGGATCTGTGGGGACTGCCGAAGGTCTTCACGGACAGCGAGCCGATGGCGTGGATGATGCCGGACATGAAGGGCGCTCACGCGGCGCACTCCGGGCATCAGGCCAAGGACGGCTCGCTGATGCCGGGCATGGCGACCAACACGGACCTGGGGCGGCTCGGCAAGGCCGGCGGCAAGCAGGCCGAGATCGAATATCTCCAGCTGATGATCATCCACCACAACGGCGGCATCTCGATGGCCGAGGGCTGTGTGAAGCTCTGCACCGTGGATACGGAGCGGAATCTCGCCCAGGGCATGGTGGACGCCCAGCGCTCGGAGGTCGGACTGATGGTCGATCTGCTGCACAAGAGGGGTGCCGAAGTCCGTACCTGAGGGTCTCGGGCCGAGACTTGGGGCCGGGGCCGAGACTTGGGGCCCGGCCCGCGCTCGGCAGGCCGTGCTCAGCCGTCCGTCCCGGGCAGCCGCCGGGCGATCCGGGGCGGACGGACGGCATCGGGCGCTGTGACGGTCTCGACGGGGATCTCGAGGACCGCCTCGGCCGCGCCGGCGGAACCAACCGGTCGGGATCCCGGCCGCGCTGTGTGCCCACGTGGGTGTGGCGTCATACGCCGCAGGCGCTGCCCGGCGCTCATGGCCCTCACTACGCGGGGCCGGCCGTGCCATGCCTGAGCATCCCCCCTATCACCCGTTCGACCTGCAGAGGTCGCGTACACGCGGACCGTAGCCGTCCAGTACGGCCCGGGCCACCGCGTCCGGGCGGTCCAGCATCAGCAGATGGCCCGCCGGTCCGACCGCCTCGAAGCGGGCGCCCAGTTGCTGGGCCAGTGCGCGCTGCCGCTCCACCCAGCGCGCCCCACCGGCTGTCACGTTGTCCGTCGCGGCGAGGACGGTGACCGGGACGTCCGGCAGGGCGTGGCGCCCGCGAAGGGCGAGGAGTTCGGCGGCCACGGCCCGGTAGTGCGTGTTCTCCAGCAGGCCGCCGTGCAGCACCCGGGAGGTGGCGTAGCAGCGGCGTACGAGAGCGGCGGGGGCCGGGTCGCCGCCGCCGGTGCGGGAGAGGCGGACCGTGGCGCGGCGGGTCAGCGGTCCGAGGGCGGCGGGCACTCCGGCGGCGCTGAGCACGGTGCCGAGCGTGCGGGCTGCGGCGGTACGCAGCGCGGGCGCGGCCGGCACGCGCGCGTGCTCCTCGACACTGGAGTCGACGAGGACAACGGCTGCGGTACGGGCGGGGTGGAGGCGGGCGAAAGCCTCGGCGTGGAACCCGGCGATCGAGTGCCCCACGACGGTGGCGGGTCCGTCCTGGCCGGGCCCGTCCAGGACGAGCGCGTCAAGGATGCCCGCGATGCGATGAGCCTCACCGGCGGCGGACGGCGGCACGGCGGCCGGGCCGCTAAGCCCGTGTCCGGGCCGGTCGAATCGGACGACGGTGCGGTGCGGTGCGAGCAGCGGCACGACCGGGTCCCAGTCGAACCAGCTCATGGCGAGACCCGCGCTCAGTACGCAGACCGGGCCGCTGCCTTCGACGACCACATGGTGCGGTACGCCTCCCACCCGTACAAAGGTCACGGTCGCTCCTTCGCCCCCTCCCGCACCGGGGACAGCGCGGGCACCGATGGCCAGCCTGCCACGAAGGGCATGTGGAGCCGTTGCCAGGCCCCGGTGGGCCAGACCCCCGTGGCCCCCATGGAGGGAGGCGACGGCGGCAAGGTCCGGACGGTGGCGAGCACTCCCGCCAGGACGACCAGGACACTTATGGACATAACCACCGGACGATTTCCGGACATTATGGGCTAATAGTCGAGGGGGAGAGGGCGGGTCGCATGTTGACGTATACCGGGTGGGGGTAGGGTGCGGCCATGGCGATCGGTCGACGTGGGCGGTTCGGACAGCTACTGCTGTTCGTGGCGCTGCTGTTCGGAATCGCCACGATGCACACCGTGGGGCGCCCGATGCCGGGGCAGGGCGGTGGTGCGCGGGAGCACACGGTCGCCACCTCGGCGGTGGGGCACACCGCCTCGTCCCCGGCGGTGGGCGTGACGCCCGCCGGACGCCACCAGACCGCCGTCCCCGTGGCCCTGCCGAATGCCGGACCGGCATTCCCGGGCATAGGTGTGGATCTGATGACCCTGTGCCTCGCCGTGCTGGACACCTTCACCCTCGTCCTGCTGACCGCGGGGCTGTTGCGGACCGACCGCGTCGCTCTGCTCGCTGCGTGGCACGCCCGGATACTGCGTGCGCTGCGGCCCAACCCGCCTCCCCGCAAGACCCTCCTCGCCAGGCTGTCGGTGCTGCGGATCTAGAAGTCCGCCCGGCTGCCTGGGAACCTCCGCGCTCCGAGCGGTGTACCAGAAGCAGCAGACGCGACCATCTGCCACATCACCACACACCACGAGGTGCACTCAGTCATGCGCGCTCACCAAACTCGCCGTGCCGTGCTCGGCGCAGCAATCGCCGCCGCCGGTGCGGGAGTTCTGGCCGCCTGCTCCGACTCGTCGGGCACCGGCCACGGACCGATGAACCACGGGGGCAGCGCTCCGACGCCGACGCGGCAGGGCTACGTCGCCCCCGAAGCCCCGGAGGGCTATGTCACCGCCAATGGCGCGGAGGTCCTGAGTCGGGAGAAGGAACGAGGCTCCGGGACCGTCCGCACCTTCAAGCTGACCGCCACGGCCACCCGGCTGGAGCTGGGCGGTGGCCGGACGGTCAGGTCGTGGGCGTACGGGGACCGGCTGCCGGGCAAAGAGGTGCGTGTCACGGCCGGCGAGACCCTCTCACTCTCCCTCGCCAACAACCTGCCGCAGGACACCTCGCTGCACTGTCACGGCATCTCGATGCGCAATGACATGGACGGGGTGCCGGGTGTGACACAGCAGCCGATCCGCCCCGGTGCGGAGTTCACGTACCGCTTCGTGGTCGCCCACCCGGGCACGTACTGGTTCCATCCGCACTCGGGTGTGCAGCTGGACCGCGGTATGTACGCTCCGCTGATCGTGGAGGACCCGAAGGAGCCGCTGTCGTACGACAAGGAGTGGGTCGTCCTTCTGGACGACTGGGTGGACGGGGTCGACGGCTCCACACCGGACGCGGTCCTGGCGGAGCTGAACCACGGCAGGGCCGGGCACTCGGGCGCGGACATGCCGTCCATGGTGTCCCCGACCGGGAAGGCGCAAGGCCCGTCGCGGGTCAGGAAGGGCACAAGCCGGCTGCTCGGCGGCGAGGCGGGCGATGTCGCCTACCCGCACTACCTGATCAACGGGCGCACGGCGGACGACCCAGCGCAGTTCACCGCCAAGCCCGGCGACCGCATCCGGCTGCGCATCATCAACGCCGGCGGTGAGACGGCCTTCCGGGTGGCGCTCGGCGGCCACACGCTGACGGTCACCCACACCGACGGCTTCCCCGTCCAGCCCACCAGGACCGAAGCCCTGCTGGTGGGCATGGGCGAGCGGTACGACGTGATGGTCACCGCCAAGGACGGGGTCTTTCCGCTCACCGCGCTCGCCGAGGGCAAGAAGGCCTCGTCGATGGCCGTCCTGCGCACCGGCGGCGGGGCGCGCCCCGCGCCGTCCGTGCGTCCGGCGGAGCTGGACGGGGCGGTGCTGAAGTCGGCCGCCCACCTCGAACCCGACGAGTCGGTGGCACTGCCCCGGCGCAAGCCGGACCGCATCATGCGGATCAAGCTGACCGGAGGCATGGAGAAGTACGACTGGGCCTTCGACGACAAGCCCTATTCCCCGGACCGGCTCTATGCCGTTCGATCCGGCGAGCGGGTCCGCATGGTGTTCATCAACGCCACGGACATGTGGCATCCCATCCATCTGCACGGCCACACCTTCGCCCTGGCGGGCATCAACGGTGCCGGCGCCCGCAAGGACACGGCAGCGGTTCTGCCGCACCGCAAGGTGACCGTGGATTTCGACGCCGACAATCCGGGCCTGTGGATGCTGCACTGCCACAACATCTACCACTCGGAGTCCGGGATGATGACGACCGTCGCCTACCGCGCGTAGCCCTGGAGCGAGGGGCGGGTCCTTCCCCGGGCGCCCTCCCCCGGGCCCGTCCCCGACCCCCTCCCCGGGGGGCCGGGCGCGCCGGGGATCGGCCCCCGGGCACCCTCGCTGCGGGGCCCGGGGTGGCACTCACCACACGACAGGACATCGCGTCAGAGAGACGATTACACTGGTCCGCGTGCCTCAACTACGCCTCGCTCTGAATCAGATCGACTCGACCGTCGGTGATCTCGCCGGCAATGCCGAGGCGGTCGTGCACTGGACCCGGCACTCCGCCGAGCAGGGGGCGCATCTCGTCGCCTTCCCCGAGATGGTGCTGACCGGCTATCCCGTCGAGGACCTGGCCCTGCGGTCGTCCTTCGTCGAAGCGTCCCGAGCCGCCCTTCGCGCGCTCGCCGCACGCCTGGACGACGAAGGCTTCGGTGAGCTGCCGGTCATCCTCGGCTACCTCGACCGTTCCGAGCGGGCCCAGCCCCGCTACGGCCAGCCCGCCGGGTCGCCGCAGAACGCGGCCGCCGTGCTGCACCGCGGTGAGGTCGTGCTCAGCTTCGCCAAACACCATCTGCCCAACTACGGCGTCTTCGACGAGTTCCGCTACTTCGTGCCCGGCGACACCATGCCGGTGATCCGCGTGCACGGCATCGATGTGGCGCTCGCGATCTGCGAGGACCTCTGGCAGGACGGCGGCCGCGTCCCGGCCACCCGGTCCGCCGGGGCCGGGCTGCTGATCTCCGTCAACGCCTCACCGTACGAGCAGAACAAGGACGACACCCGGCTCGAGCTGGTGCGCAAGCGCGCCCAGGAGGCCGGCTGCACCACCGCGTATCTCGCCATGATCGGCGGGCAGGACGAGCTGGTCTTCGACGGCGACTCGATCGTCGTCGACGCGGACGGCGAAGTCGTCGCCCGCGCCCCGCAGTTCGCGGAGGGCAGCGTAGTCCTCGATCTGGAGCTGCCGGCCGCGGGTGCCATACCCGCGGGTGTGGTCGACGACGGGCTGCGGATCGAGCACGTCGTGCTTTCCGAGGAGCCGCTGCCGGCGTACGAGGCGGAGCTCGCCGGCGGTTACGCCGACCGGCTCGACGACGACGAGGAGGTGTACTCCGCGCTGGTCGTCGGCCTGCGGGCGTACACGGCCAAGAACGGCTTCCGGTCGGTACTGATCGGGCTGTCCGGCGGTATCGACTCGGCGCTGGTCGCGGCGATCGCCTGCGACGCGCTCGGCGCGCAGAACGTCTACGGCATCTCCATGCCCTCGAAGTACTCGTCCGACCACTCCAAGGGCGACGCGGCCGAGCTGGCCCGCCGCACCGGGCTCAACTTCCGCACCGTACCGATCGAGCCGATGTTCGACGCGTACATGGGCGCGCTCCAGCTGACCGGTCTCGCCGAGGAGAACCTCCAGTCGCGGCTGCGCGGCACGATGCTGATGGCCGTCTCCAACCAGGAGGGCCACATCGTGCTCGCACCGGGCAACAAGTCCGAGCTGGCGGTCGGCTATTCGACGCTGTACGGCGATTCGGTCGGCGCGTACGGGCCGATCAAGGACGTCTACAAGACGACGGTCTTCCGGCTCGCGAAGTGGCGGAACCGGGCGGCGCAGGAGCGCGGCCAGACCCCGCCGATCCCGGAGGCCTCCATCACCAAGCCGCCGAGCGCGGAGCTGCGCCCCGGCCAGGTCGACACCGACTCGCTGCCGGACTACGACGTACTGGACCGGATCCTGGAGCTGTACGTCGACCGGGACCAGGGCAAGGACGCGATCGTCGCGGCCGGCTTCGACGAGGAGCTGGTGGCGAAGACGCTGCGGATGGTGGACACGGCGGAGTACAAGCGGCGCCAGTACCCGCCGGGCACCAAGATCTCGGCGAAGGGCTTCGGCAAGGACCGGCGGCTGCCGATCACGAACCGCTGGCGGGAGACGACGAGCGGCTGAGTTCCGGCTCCGCGGTACGGGGGCTTCCTGCGGCGATCACGCGGGAGGCCCCCTCTGTCGTGGCCCGGCCCTCCCGGCCGCCACGGCCGCCCCGGTCGAGAAGGCCCGCTGTCACAGCGATCGCCAGACCGGCGGCGGCGAGTACCGCGCCGACGACGGCCGGTGAGGTCCAGCCCCAGCCCGCCGCGATGGCCGCGCCGCCGAGCCAGGCGCCGCCCGCGTTGGCGAGGTTGAACGCCGAGTGGTTCGAGGCGGAGGCGAGCGTCGGCGCGTCCTGCGCCTTCTTCATGACCAGCATCTGCAGCGGTGTGGTGGTCATGAAGCCGACCGCGCCCAGCACCACCACCGTGACCAGGGCAGCCCACTGGATGTGCATGGTGAAGCGGAAGGCGACCAGCACGAGCGCGAGGGCGGTCAGCGACCCGTACAGCGTGGGACGCAGCGCCCGGTCGGTCAGCGGTCCCGCGGCCAGCGCGCCGAGCGTCATACCGATGCCGAAGAGAGCGAGCACCAGTGTCACCGAGGACTCGCCGAAGCCCATCACCTCGGTCGTCATCGAGGCGAGGTAGGAGTACACCGCGAACACGCCGGCGAAGCCGAAGACCGCGGTGAGCAGTCCGAGCAGCACCTGCCGGTTGCCCAGTGCGCGCAGCTCGCGGCCCACGCTCTGGTGCGCGTCGACGGGTACGTACGGAACGAGGCGGGCGAGAGCGGCCATCGCGACCAGGCCGATCACGGTGACAACCAGGAAGGTGGCCCGCCAGCCGAGATGCTGGCCGAGCAGGGTGGCCGCGGGTACGCCGACGATATTGGCGACCGTGAGACCGAGGAACATCATTGCCACGGCCCGCGCCTGCCGCCCGTCCGCGACGAGCCGCGCGGCGACGACCGCGCCGACCCCGAAGAACGCGCCGTGCGGCAGCCCGGCGAGCACGCGACCGGCGATCAGCCAGCCGAAGCCGGGCGCGAGCGCCGAGGCGAGGTTGCCGACGACGAAGAGCGCCATCAGCAGCAGGAGCATCCGCTTGCGCGGGATGCGGGAGCCGAGGGCGGTGAGCAGCGGTGCGCCGATCACGACGCCGATCGCGTACGCGGAAACGAGGTAACCCGCCGTGGGGACGGTGGTGTTGAGATCGTCCGCGACATTGGGCAGCAGGCCCATCATCACGAACTCGGTGGTGCCGATACCGAAGGCGGATACGGCGAGCGCGAGCAGCGCGAGTGGCATGAGTGCCCTTCCGGGGTTAGTTCTCCTTCGAAACAAATACTCGCACGCCGATTGTTCCCACGGATGAACAGGTGGTTGCCGTCACATAGCCGGGGGCCGCGCCCCCGGACCCTCGCGCCGCAAAGCCGGTGAGGCCGGAATTCGGGGCGGTCACATCTTGATGCGCGCTGCGATCGGCAAGTGGTCACTGTCGGTTCGAGGCAGGGTCCAGGAGGAGACCGGCTCGATGCCCTTCACCATGATCTGGTCAATGCGCGCCATCGGGAACGCCGCGGGCCAGCTGAAGCCGAAGCCATTGCCCGCCGCGCCCTGGGTGGAGCGCATCTGCGAGGTGACGGCGTTCAGCGAGCGGTCGTTCATCGTGCCGTTGAGGTCACCGAGCAGCACGACCCTGCTGTGCTGCTCGTGGGCGATCGCCTCACCGAGCGCGTCCGCGCTGTTGTCCCGCTGGTTGGCGGTGAACCCGGAGTTGAGCTTGACGCGTACGGACGGCATATGGGCCACGTACACCTCGACCTCACCTACGGGCGTCGTCACCGTGGAGCGCATGGCGCGGGTCCAGCCCAGCCGGATGTTCACGGGCTGGGTGTCGCTCATCGGGTACTTGCTCCACAGCCCGACCGTGCCCTGCACCGAGTGGTACTTGTACGTCCCGGCCAAGGCCTCTTCATACGTGGAGACCTGACCGGCCGGCAGCTCCTGCAGCGCGAGTACGTCCGCGCCCGAGGCTGCGACATCCTTGGCCGTGCCCTGGGGGTCCGGGTTGTCGGCGTTGACGTTGTGCGTGGCGACGGTCAGATCGCCGCCGCCGCCCGACTTGTCGGTGTGCAGCCCGCCGAAGAGATTGAGCCAGATGACGGCCGGCACCAGCAGCGCGATCAGCGCGGTGGCCGAGCGCCGCATCAGCGCCACGACGAGGATGACGGGGATGAAGATCCCCAGCCACGGGAGAAACGTCTCGGTGAGGCTGCCCAGGTTGCCGATCCGGTTCGGGATCTGCGCGTGCAGGCTCATCAGCAGGGCGAGCAGTACGGCAACGGCCGCGAGGACGATACCGCGCCGCCAGATGCCGGGATCGCCGCGCCAGCGGTCGAGCAGGCTCCGGACCCGGGATCCGGTAGGCCGGTTCGCCGGGCCGCCGTTCCCGGTTTCCGTCATTTCCGCCTGCGCCATGGAGCCGTCCTCACTGCCTTGCCGTCACGCCGCCCTCGCCGTTGACCCTAGGCGATGACGGGCGTTTTCCTGCCGTCGCCGGACGGCCGTACTGCCTCGATGACGACAAGGCGGCACGCGGGGTTCCGGCTTACGGGCCGGGCAGGGACGCTGTGACAGAACACGCACACTTCCCATCGCGGGAAAAGCAGCGCGGAAAGGCTGTTCAGAGGGGTGGGCGCACACCGTCCAGCACGGCGTCGACGATCCGTTCCGCGGCCCCCTCGCCGGGGGTTCCGTCCGGCCGCAGCACGGTCCTTACCAGCATCGGGCCGACGAAGAGATCGCCGAGCAGATCGAAGTCGACGTCGGCCCGGATTTCGCCGTTCGCGATCCCGCGCCGCAGCACTTCATCCATTCGCTGCCGACGCGGGAGTACCGAAGTGCGGTGGTACATGTCCCACAGTTTGGGATAACTCTGCATCTGCGCGAAGACGTTGTGCAGCAGGGCCGAGGAGCGTTTGGCGAGCCCGCGCTGCCGCATCATCTCGAGCATCGCGACGAGATCGTCGCGGACCGAGGCGCCGGGCAGCGGCGGGTCCACCGGTTCCATCGAGCGGACGACATCGACGAAGAGGGCCTCCTTGCCCTCCCAGCGGCGGTAGATGGTGGCCTTGCCGACTCCGGCGGTGCGGGCTATCCGCTCGATGGAGAGTTCCGAGAGGGGTACGCCGTCTTCGAGAAGGTGCACGACCGCCTCGACGATCGAGCGCTCGGCGGCCTCGCTGCGGGGCCGTCCGCGCCGCCCCGCGGCGGAGGAGGCCGACCCGGGCCCGGACACGGCGGCGGACGCACCGCCGGAGACGCCCGGCACCGGGGCCACCCCGGAAGCCGGTGCCGCTGCGGCGGGCCCCGCGCCGCGGGTCGGGCTCTCGCGGCGGGCGGCGGGACCGGCAGTGCGGCCGCGGTTGTCCTGGTGGTCGCTCACCGGCACGTCCGGTCCGCCCTCGTCATCGTCATCGTCATCGCCCGTCTCGTCATCGTCATCGCCCGTCTCGCCATCGCCATCGCCATCGCCATCGCCATCGCCATCGCCATCGTCATCGTCCGCTGACGGGCAGCGCCCGCCCCGGAGCGCCTTCGGGGCTCTCCCGTTCCGGCTCGGGTTCTCCGTCCGGCAGGAAGACCGCCACCACCAGCGCGCCGATCAGCGCCACACCCGTCGAGACCAGCGCCGTCAGATGCATCGCGTGCAGGAACGCCTCGTTCGCCGGGATGATCAGCGCCTTTCCGGCCGGGCCGAGTCTCTCCGCGGCCGCGAGCGTCGCCTCGATCGATTCGGCCGCGGCATGGCGGGCGCTGCCCGGGACTGCCGAGAGGTGCCCCTCGATCGCCCCCCGGTACTGCGTGGACAGCAGCGAACCGAGCACCGCGACACCCAGTGCCCCACCGACCTGGCGGAAGGTGTTGCTGACCGCCGAGCCGGATCCCGCCTTCTCACGGGGCAGCGACTGCATCACCGAGACCGTCACCGGCGGCGTGATGAGCGCCATCGCCGTGCCCTGCACCAGGAGGACCACTTCGATCCCCCACAGCGGGGTCGAGACATCGAACATCACGAAAGCGCTCAGCACCATGGCGACCAGCAGCATGCCGACCGTGCACACCTTCCGCGCCCCGAACCGGCCGACGATCAGCCGTGCGCGCAGTGCTACGACCATCTGCGCCACGGCCATCGGCAGAATGAGCAGGCCCGCTTCCAGCGGGCCGTAGCCGCGCACGCTCTGCAGATAGAACGCGGAGAAGAAGGTCACGCCCGTCAGCGCGAAGAAGACCAGCGCGATCGCGGTGACCGCCGCCGCGAAGGCCGGCCTCTTGAAGTAGGTGATGTCGATGGCCGGATGGTCGCTGCGCCACTCGTGGAGTACGAAGCAGACGAGTACCACCAGACCGCCCAGCATCGGCAGCAGCACCGACGGCGCCGAGAAGTCCGCCAGCTCGCCGCCGCGGATGATTCCGTACACCAGCAGGATCAGCCCGATGACGGACAGCACTACGCCGAGCGGGTCCATACGCCCGGGGTTCGGGTCTCGGGAGTCCGGCAGGAGCAGCGCCATCGCGATCAGCGCGACGACCACGACCGGCACGTTGATCAGGAAGATCGAGCCCCACCAGAAGTGCTCGATGAGCAGCCCGCCGGTGATCGGGCCGATGGCCATGCCGACGCCGACGCTGCCCGCCCAGATGCCGATGGCCCTGGGCTGCTCGTGGCGCTCGAACACGTCCATCACTACGGCGAGGGTCGCCGGCATCACGAAGGCCCCGCCGAAGCCCATCACCGCGCGGTACGCGATGAGCTCGTCGGGCGAGCCGGAGAACGCCGCGAAGGCCGAGCCGATGCCGAAGACGGCGACGCCGAAGAGCAGCACCTTCTTGCGGCCGATGCGGTCCCCGAGGAGACCCGCGGTGAAGAGAAGTCCGGCGAAGACGAGCGTGTAGGAGTTGATCGCCCACTCCAGCTGGCTCTGGGTGGCCCCGATGCCGGTGGGCTCGGGACCGGCGATCGTCTTGACGGCCACATTCAGAATCGAGTTGTCCAGCACGACGATGAGCAGGCTGAACATCAGGACCGTGAGGATCGCCCAGCGGCGGCGGTGGACGGCATCGGGTATGCGGGGTACGGCAGGTGCGGCGGACGCTGTCGACATGTACCTCAGCCTGAACCTATTCCGATACGAGACCGTCTCGTATAGGAAACACAGTACCGAACGGACGGGTCCTCTTCCGCCGGAGCGGCACGAGGTGCCACCATGTAGGGGATCCGGGGACGCCGTCAGGGCGCCTCGAGATGACGAAGGAGCCGTTGAGCCATGACGCTTCAGGCTGCCCCGAAGCCCTCCGACAGCAGCAAGGCGCTGTACGGCGGCAAGGGCACTCGCCGTATCACCGTCCACGACATCGCCGCCGCCAAGGAGCGCGGTGAGAAGTGGCCCATGCTCACCGCCTACGACGCGATGATCGCGTCCGTCTTCGACGAGGCCGGTATCCCGGTCGTGCTCGTCGGCGACTCCATGGGCAACTGCCATCTCGGCTACGAGACCACCGTGCCCGTCACGATGGACGAGATGACCCTGCTCTCCGCCGCCGTCGTACGGGGCACCAAGCGCGCCCTCGTCGTCGGCGACCTCCCGTTCGGTTCGTACCAGGAAGGGCCCGTCCAGGCCCTGCGCAACGCCACCCGGCTGGTCAAGGACGCGGGCGTCGGCGCGGTCAAGCTCGAGGGCGGCGAACGCTCACTCGCCCAGACCGAGCTGCTGGTCCAGGCCGGTATCCCGGTCATGTCGCACCTCGGCCTGACTCCGCAGTCCGTCAACACCATGGGCTACCGGGTGCAGGGTCGCGCCGACGAGGACGCGCACCGGCTGCTCCGTGACGCCAAGGCGGCACAGGACGCGGGCGCCTTCGCGGTAGTCCTGGAACTCGTACCGGCCGAGCTGGCCGCCGAGGTCACCCGCAGTCTGCACATCCCGACCATCGGCATCGGCGCGGGACCCGACACGGACGCTCAGGTCCTCGTCTGGACCGACATGGCGGGCCTTACGGGCGGGAAGGTGCCGCGCTTCACCAAGCAGTACGCCGACCTCCGCCGGACGCTCGGCGACGCCGCCCGCGAGTTCGCCGAGGATGTCGTCGGCGGGGCGTTCCCGCAGGAGGAGCACACCTTCCACTGACCACCTCCGGTACAGACGACAGCCCGCCGATCATCCCCCGTCGGCGGGCTGTCGGCATGAGTCCCCCAGTGCCCCCGTACGGGCTCGCGGCTCCGGCCTGCCTCCTCTGAGGCATCGCGGGCTTGTCGACCATGTGTCGGTGGCTCGTCGGCCGCTCGTCGGCGGCTTGTCGGCGGCTTGTCGGCGAGGCCGGGCACCGTTGACGGCATGACGCGAATCGACAAGAACCCAGACGGCGGCACGGGCAACGCCGTCGAGGTGCGGGGGCTGGTCAAGCACTACGGCGAGACCAAAGCGCTGGACGGCGTGGACCTGGACGTGCGCGAAGGCACCGTGCTCGGTGTCCTCGGCCCCAACGGCGCCGGCAAGACCACTCTCGTACGCTGCCTCTCCACGCTCGTCGCCCCCGACGCCGGCCACGCCACGGTCGCCGGCTTCGACGTGGTGAAGCAGCCGCGGCAGCTGCGCCGCACCATCGGCCTCACCGGCCAGTACGCCTCCGTCGACGAGAAGCTCTCCGGCTGGGAGAACCTCTACATGATCGGGCGGCTGCTCGATCTGTCCCGCAAGGACGCCCGCAGGCGCGCCGACGAGATGCTGGAGCGCTTCTCGCTCACCGAGGCCGCGAAGCGGCCGGCACTGCAGTACTCCGGCGGTATGCGCCGCCGGCTCGACCTGGCCGCCTCGATGATCGGGCAGCCGGCCGTGCTCTATCTGGACGAGCCGACGACGGGCCTCGACCCCCGTACCCGTAACGAGGTCTGGGACGAGGTGCAGCGGATGGTCGCGGAGGGGGCGACCGTGCTGCTCACCACCCAGTACATGGAAGAGGCCGAGCAGCTCGCGAGCGAGCTCACCGTCATCGACCGCGGGCGGGTCATCGCCAACGGCAAGGTGGACGAGCTCAAGGCGAAGGTCGGCGGCCGCACCCTGCAGATCCGGCCGAGCGATCCGGCGCAGCTGCCCGCGATGGCCCGTGCGCTGGGCGAGTCGGGACTCGACGGGATCGCCGGTGCGACGGTCGTGCCCGACGACGGCCTGCTGTACGTACCGATCCTCAGCGATGAGCAACTGACCGCGGTGGTCGGACTGCTGGGCACGCGCGGCTTCGGTATCGCGCACATCGGCACGCATCTGCCCAGCCTGGACGAAGTGTTCCTGGCCATCACCGGCGAGAAGGCCCCGATGTCAGCGGGCTCCGACACGATTCCCGAGGAGGCCGCCGCATGAGTACGGCGACTGCCACCACCACCGCCCAGTCGCCCGCGCCCGCCCCGGTGAAGAGCGCGCCGGCCGGCGAGGGCAGGATCGGCCTGCGGGCCAATCTCCGGCACATCGGCGCGCTGGTGCGCCGCAACGCACTGCAGATCAAGCAGGACCCGGAGTCGATGTTCGACGCCGTACTGATGCCGATCGTCTTCACGCTGCTGTTCGTGTACGTCTTCGGCGGTGCGATCTCCGGCAAGGGCAACCAGCAGGAGTACGTCAACTACGTGATCCCGGGCCTGATGGCGATGCAGGGCATGAACATCGCCATGGCCGTGGGCACCGGCGTCAACGACGACTTCAAGAAGGGCGTGATGGACCGTTTCCGGTCCATGCCGATCGCCCGCTCCTCCGTCCTCATCGCGAAGATCGTGGTCGAGGTCGGCCGGATGCTGGTGGCCACGACCATTCTGCTCGGCATGGGCTTCCTGCTCGGCCTGGAGATCCACACCTCGGTCCTCGAACTGCTCGCGGCGGTCGGCCTGTCCATGGTCTTCGGCGCCTCGCTGATGTGGATCTTCATTCTGCTCGGTCTCACCATGAAGACGGCCCAGGCCGTCCAAGGAGTGGCCATGCTCGTACTGATGCCGCTGCAGTTCGGCTCGTCGATCTTCGCACCGCCGACCACGATGCCCGGCTGGCTGCAGAGCTTCACCGACTACAACCCGCTGTCCAACCTCGCCGACGCGGCCCGGAGCCTGATCAATGGCGGTCCGGTCGCCCACTCCGTGTGGATGACGCTCGGCTGGGCGGCGCTGATCACCGTGGTCACGGCGCCGCTCGCGGTCGCCAAATTCCGCAAGAAGACCTGACCCCGACATGGCGTCACACGAGGGCGGCTGCCTCATCGACGGTGAGGCGGCCGCCTTCGGCATAGGCGGACTCGTACGCCGCGTCCCCGAGGACGGCGCGCACGGCCGCCTCGGCGTCGGCCCGGGTCTCCCGCTCGTGCCGGGGCGCGAAATGGCCGGGCGGCACCAGGGCGTCGGACGCCCCGATGATCCGGGCCGCGTCACGCGCGCGCTCCGGCCGGCCCAGGGCCAGTGCCTGGGCCACTGTCACCATATGAATCGAGCGCATCTGCGGAGCGACCATCAGGGTCAGCGGGTCCTGCGCCCTGGCCAGCGCGAAGCGCGCCCTCTCCAGCGCCAGCTCGTACTCGCAGTCGAGCAGGTCCAGCCAGCCGAGGAAACCGGTCACCATACCCTCGAAGATCGCGAGGGTTCTGGAACGGAACTGCACCATCAGCAGCTCGATCTCCGCGCGGGCCTCCTGGACGCGACCGTTGCGGCCCAGCCACAGGGCGAGGAACATCCGGGCCACGGCCGACGACTCGTTGTTCGCGGCCCCGTGGTCGGCCAGCACCTCGCGGACGAGTGCCTCGCCCCGCTCGCCCTCCCCCATTTCCATCAGGACGCCGGCGAGGCGGGAGCGCAGCACCGCCGTCTGGGCCTGCGCCCCGATCTGCTCCGCGTACCCGATGGCGGCCGTGAAGTCCTCTGCCGCGAGCGGGTAGGCGCCGATGCGCTCCCGCGCCTCACCACGCGCGGACAGGGCCTCTGCCGCGCCCCAGAGATCGCCGAGCCGGATGAAGATCTCCAGGGCCTCTTCCGCGTCGCGGGACGCCTCGGCCGCCAAGTCGCTCCGGTTGGCGAGGACATTGGCCCGTGCCTGGAGGGTTGCGGCGAGCTCCCACTCGTATCCGTACCCGCGGCAGGCCTCGATGGTCTCCTCGAGCATGGCTTTGAGCTGATCTCCGTCCCCGGTCAGCAGAACGGCGAAGAACCAGAGCGAGCCCGGAGGCCGGCAGGTCTGCGGCAGCCCCGGCCGGTAGACCTGGGTGACCGCGCGCAGCCGGTCCAGCTTCTGGGGCGAGGTCCATTCGTCCATGTCGTAGTCCATGAAGATCATCCGGATCATCGCCGCGCCGCGCCGGGCCTCCTGAAGCAGCTCGGACGACATGGGCGGTGGCGCGTCCGTGAACCGTTCGGTGATCGGCGGGGCGGGCTCGACGGGCTGCTCGAAGGGGTCGGGGCCGAGCTCGCCCGCGGCCGTGGCCCAGTGCCGGCCCTCGGTGCGCAGGTCCCGCATCTGCCAGTACCAGGACAGGCAGAGGGTGAGGCAGAGCGCCTCGTGCTCGTCGCGGGCGGCGACGGCGCGGCGGAGCGCGGAGCGCAGGTTCTCGTACTCGAGCTGGAAGCGGTCGACGGCGGCGCGCTGCCCGTGGCCGCGCAGGAGGGGGTCGGTTCTGCGGGCGAACTCCCGGTAGTGAACGAGGTGTTGCCGCTCGACGGCGGGGCGCTCGCCGACCTCGTCGAGGCGTTCGGCGGCGTACTCGCCGACGGTCTCCAGAAGCCGGTAGCGCATCTCGCCGTCGGGGGCGGGGGCGGCGACGACGAGGGACTTGTCGATGAGTGAGCCGAGGGCGTCGGCGACGTCGAGCCCGCCCGGGTCCGCGCACACGGCCTCGGCGGCCGGGAGGTCGCTGCCGCCCGCGAAGACCGACAGCCGCCGCAGGACGGCGCGTTCGGGGTCCTCCAGGAGGTCCCAGGACCAGTCGACGACGGCACGGAGTGTCTGCTGACGCGGCAGTACGGTGCGGCTGCCGCTGGTCAGCAGACGGAAGCGGTCGTCCAGGCGGTCGGCGATCTGGCGCGGGGTGAGCATCCGCAGCCGGGCGGCGGCGAGTTCGATCGCGAGCGGGAGTCCGTCGAGGCGGCGGCAGATCTCGGCGGCCGCGGCGGCGGTGGCGTCGTCGGCGTCGATACGGAAACCGGGCCTGGCGGCCGCGCCCCGCTCGGCAAGCAGCCGCAGCGCCATCGGGTCGGGCAGCGGGTCCACCGGTCGCACCAACTCGCCCGGTACGCCCAGTGGTTCCCGGCTGGTGGCCAGGACGGTGAGACCGGGGCAGGTCTCCAGCAGCCGCTCGGCCAGGGTGGCGGCGGCTCCGACGACGTGCTCGCAGTTGTCGAGGAGCAGCAGCATGCGGCGACGAGAGCAGTGCTCTGCCAGCCGTACGAGGGCGTCGTCGGCGTATCTCTCGGCGGCCCGCATCTCCTCCGCGCCGGCGCCACGCAGCACGGTCTCGCGAGCGCCGAGCGCGGTGAGGACGGCCTCGGGGACGTTCTCCGGGTCGTCCACGGGCGCGAGTTCGGCGAGCCAGACCCCGTCCGGCCACGGGCTCTGCGCATCGGCCGCGACCCGTTCGGCGGCCTCCTGCGAGAGCCGGGTCTTCCCGGCACCGCCGGGCCCGAGCAGGGTGACGAGGCGGGCGCGGCCGAGGTCTCCGTGGATGGTGTCGATATCGGCCTCGCGCCCGACGAACGAGGTGAGCCGGGCACGCAGATTGCCGGGACGGGTCCGCCCCCGCTCGACCGCCGTGCCGGAGGACGCGTCCTCGCCGAGCGGCGGGGTCCCGGGACGCGTCCGGAGCGGGGCGGTCGCGGCTCCGGTTCCCGGAAGGGGCGGCGCCGGGGAGGGACCGCGCCCCGAGGACGTCCCTGCCGCGGCTGCGGAAAGATCCGGTCGCAGCAACTCCGCGTGCAGCGCCCGCAGTTCATTGCCCGGGTCCGCGCCGAGGCTGTCCGCGAGATCCGCGCGCACCCCCTCGTACGCCGCGAGCGCCTCGGCGGCGCGGCCGGCGTCCCGCAGTGCCCGGATCCGCAGCGCCTGCAGCGGCTCGTCCATCGGACGGGCCTCGCACAGCGCGACCAGCTCGGGCAGCGCCTCCTCCGCCCTGCCCAGTGCGAGCGCGGCCGCCAGCCGCGAGCGGCGGGCGTCCAGCCGACGGGCCTCCCAACGCGCCGCCTGCGCCGAGCGGTCCGGCAGGTCGGCGAGGACCGGCCCCTGCCAGAGAGCGAGCGCGTCGTCGAGCAGCGTCGCCGCCTTCACCGCGTCGCCCTCCTCCAGCGCCCGCGCCCCCTCCCCCGCGAGCCGGTCGAAACGGTGCAGGTCCACGTCCTCGCCGTGCGCGCACAGCCGGTAGCCGCCGCCCTCCGCCGAAGCCACCGCCGCGTGCCCCAGCGCCCGCCGCAGCCGCCCGACGAGCGCCTGCACCGCGCCCACCGCGTCGGCCGGCGGGTCGCCGTCCCACACCTCGTCGACCAGGAGGCCGACCGGGACTGTACGCCCGGGCCGCAACGCCAGCACGGCCAGCAGCGCACGCAGCCGCGCGCCACCGAGCGCGACGGGCGTGCCGTCGTCGTGAAGTGCCTGAGTGGTACCGAGAACCCGATAATGCACCCGCCCATTGTCACCGCTGCGCAGCAATGTCCGCGCAGCAGGAACCCGGATGCATGCGTGGGTCGTTCTCCCCAGGCCACCGGTACGGTCGGTCCGCATGCCCGCCACATCCCCAGGAGCCGCGCCCATGACCACCGCCACCTCCCGCCACAGCGACCGGCGGATCAGTCCCGTCTTCCTCGGGATCGTCGCCGTGATGGCGGTGACGGGCTGGGCGGTGTGGACGGACTTCGCGTCGAGCCCCGGTCTGGCCGTCTTCCTCTTCGTCACCTCGGCGTGGGTCGTCTCGCTCTGTCTGCACGAGTACGCACACGCCCGCACCGCGCTGCACGGCGGTGACATCACCATCGGCGCGAAGGGCTACCTGACCCTCAACCCGCTCAAATACACGCACGCGTTGCTGAGCATCGTGCTGCCCGTACTGTTCGTGATTATGGGTGGTATCGGCCTCCCGGGCGGCGCGGTCTTCATCGAGCGTGGCCGGATCAAGGGGCGTTGGAAGCACAGTGCGATCTCGGCGGCCGGCCCCCTGACGAACGCGCTGTTCGCGGTCGTCTGCACCGCGCCGTTCTGGCTGGGCGCACTGGACGGGGTGCCGCTGGTCTTCCGCTTCGCGCTCGCGTTCCTCGCGCTGCTGCAGGTCACCGCCGCGATCCTGAACTTCCTGCCGGTGCCGGGCCTCGACGGCTACGGCGTGATCGAGCCTTGGCTCTCGTACAAGATCCGTCGCCAGGTCGAGCCGTACGCGCCCTTCGGGCTGCTCGCCGTCTTCGGCATCCTGTTCATCCCCGAGGTGAATCACGCGTTCTTCGACGCGATCGACGCGATCCTGCGGGGGCTGGGTGTCGGCCAGGCGGAGACGTACTGCGGTCAGGACTTCTACCGCTTCTGGAGCGAGCGGAACCCGGTCTGCGCCTCGATCGTCAGCCAGTAGGCCCGTCGGCCTGCGGCCCGGTCCGCCGGCGCGCTAGTCGGTGGCCGCGCGCCCGGCCCTCGCCCGGCGCAGGTAGTACCAGGCCATGTTCGAGGCGAGCCCGGCGACGAGCACCCACACGATCCCGAGCGAGCTGCCCCGCACGAAGGACACCACGGCCGCGACCACGGCGAGGGTGCAGACGATGAGGGAGTACAGAGCGAGGCGGGGCATGGGGTACGGCTCCTGTCGGGATGCTGTGCGTCCCGACCAGTGTCCCCCATGCCCCGCCGTGTCCGGCGACGCCTACACGTCGGTGACGCGCAGACCCGCGTGTGCCTTGTAGCGGCGGTTCACCGAGATCAGATTGGCGACCAGCGACTCCACCTGGTGGGCGCCGCGCAGCCGGCCCGCGAAGACTCCGCGCATGCCCGGGATACGGCCCGCCAGCGCCTGCACGATGTCGGTGTCGGCGCGCGCCTCGCCCAGCACCATCACATCTGTGTCGATCTCCTCGATCGAGGGGTCCTGGAGCAGTACGGCGGACAGATGATGGAAGGCCGCGGTGACCCGCGAGTCCGGCAGCAGGGCGGCGGCCTGCTCGGCGGCGCTGCCCTCCTCCGGCTTCAGCGCGTATGCGCCCTTCTTGTCGAAGCCGAGCGGGTTGACACAGTCGACGACGAGCTTGCCGGCGAGTTCCTTCTGCAGCGCCTCGAGAGTCTTGGCGTGCCCGTCCCACGGCACCGCCACGATCACGACATCGCTGCGCCGCGCGCACTCGGCGTTGTCGGCGCCCTCGATGCCGAGCCCGAGCTCGGTGGCCGCCGTCTCGGCACGTTCCACGACCCGGGACCCGATGATCACCTTCTGCCCGGCCCTGGCCAGCCGGTACGCGAGCCCGCGCCCCTGGTCGCCGGTGCCGCCGAGGACGCCGACGACCAGGCCGGACACGTCGGGAAGGTCCCAGGGGTCCTTTGCCGGGGCCTTCGGCGCGGTGCCTGCACTGTCAGTAGAAGTCATGGGCCCGACTTTACTTGCCGGTATCGGCTCCCGATCGGGTGAGGCGTTGGCGAACGGGGCACGCCGGGCGCGGCCGTGGGGCAGGATGCCGGGGCATGGATGCCGTACGCGTCGCGCTGCTGCGCGAAGTCCTGGCAGGTACGCACTGGCCGGCGGCGACCCGGCGGTTCGCGGGGGTGCTGCGGTCCTCCGTGGTGCCGCAGGGCGGCGGGCTGCTGCTGGTGGGGACCGAGGAGTACGAGCCATGGCATCTGTCCGCCCATCTGGTGGACGAGGCGGCGTGGTCCGGGCAGCCGGAGCTGGCGCCGACGCTCGTACGGCACCGGGTGCGGCCCGGGGACCCGGCGCAGCTGGCCGTCGGGCTCGGCAGGCTGGCGGCGGCGCGACGGGGCGAGACCCTGCTGGTGGTGGCGCCCGCACGGCCGGACGCCGGGCTGCTCGAGCGGGTGCACGACGCACGGCGGGCCGGGGCGACGGTGCTGGCGCTGGACGGCGGGGACCCGGAGGTGCACGGTCTGGCGCACGAGGTGCTGACGGTGACCGCCCAGGCCGACGAGGTCGACATCGACACCGTGCAGCACCTGGTCAGCGCGGCGACCGGGGAGAACAGCCTGCCCGCGCCGCGCGGCCGGCGCAGCTTCCGGGACCGGCTCTCGCGCCTCGCCGACCAGCTGACCTCGCCGCCGCCGGCCCGCTGGTAGAGGCGGTACGCCGGAGCCGGTCGCGGCGGGCCCGCGCCGCGGCGGACACTCCCGCTCCGCGGACACCGGAGGGCTGACGTCATGCCCGTCCGGCGCCCGGGGCCGCGTCCGGACGGCATCCGTGGATGCGGGGGCCCGCCCCCGGTTCAGGGATGGGCGGGCGGGGGGAAGCGCCGCGGGCGCCCCGCGCCCCAGGACCGGGGCCTGGGCCGAGGCCCTGGGGCGGGTCGTCGCCGCACCGGACGGCCGGTCGCCCCCTACGCGGGGTCGTCGCCGGACGTCGCGGACTTGTCATGCCACCTCGGGTCGTTCTCCCACTCGAGATTGCGCTCACGCGCACTCTCCATCGCGTGCTCCGCCTCCTCGCGGGTGGCGTACGGCCCGAAGCGGTCCTTCGCCGGGCACTCCGGGCCCTCTTCGACCTTCTTGTGCTCCAGGCAGTAGTACCACTCGCCCGGCTTTCCGACCGTGCGCTTCTTGAACAGGGCCATCGTCGGCTCCTTCCTCTGGGGCCATGCTGCCCCATCACCCCTGGTTAGACTCGCTGGCATGTCTGGCCAGTCGCTGCTCGTACCAGGGGAGCTCTCTCCCACCCGCTCCGTCCCCGGAAACATCCGGCGCCCCGAGTACGTCGGAAAGCCCGCGCCGACGCCGTACACCGGGCCGGAGGTCCAGGACCCCGACACCGTCGAGCGGATGCGCATCGCGGGTCGCATCGCCGCGCAGGCGATGGAGGAGGCCGCCAAGCACATCTCGCCCGGCGTGACCACGGACGAACTGGACCGGGTCGCGCACGAGTTCATGTGCGACCACGGCGCCTACCCGTCCACGCTCGGCTACCGCGGTTTCCCCAAGTCGCTCTGCTCCTCGGTCAACGAGGTGATCTGTCACGGCATCCCGGACTCCACCGTGCTGCGCGACGGTGACATCGTGAACCTCGACGTCACCGCGTACATCAACGGCGTGCACGGCGACAACAACGCCACCTACCTCTGCGGCGACGTGGACGAGGAGTCACGGCTGCTGGTGGAGCGGACCCGGGAGTCCCTCAACCGCGCCATCAAGGCGGTCAAGCCGGGGCGCCAGGTCAATGTCATCGGCAGGGTCATCGAGTCGTACGCCAAGCGCTTCGGCTACGGCGTCGTCCGTGACTTCACCGGGCACGGGATCAACTCGTCCTTCCACTCCGGGCTGATCATCCCGCACTACGACGCGGCGCACGCGACCACCGTCATCCAGCCCGGGATGACGTTCACGATCGAGCCGATGCTCACGCTCGGCACGCACGAGTACGACATGTGGGACGACGGCTGGACCGTGGTGACGAAGGACCGCAGGCGCACGGCGCAGTTCGAGCACACGCTGGTGGTGACGGAGACCGGGGCGGAAATTCTCACCTTGCCGTGACCGTCACAAGGCGTAGGGTTTTTACCGACAGGACGTCGGGAACACATTGGCTCAGGCAAGCCTGAGCAGGAAGACCGATGCCGGCAACCGTCTTCGCCGTCATCGCCTCCTTTCCCGTCCCCACCGGTCCCTGGAGGCCCGCCTTGGACGCCACCGCCGCCGGCAGCGCCAATGGAACGCCCTTCTCGACGCTCATCCGTGTCGCCTCGCACGAGCAGCACACCGAGGCGGAGACCTCGACCTTCATGAGCGATCTGCTCGGCGGCCGGCTGGGCGTGGCCGCGTACGCGCGCTACACCGAGCAGCTGTGGTTCGTGTACCGGGCACTGGAGGAGGCGGCGGGGACACTGAAGGGCGACCCGGTCGCCGGGCCGTTCATCCGGCCGGAGCTGATGCGCACCGCGGAGCTGGAGCGCGATCTGGCGCATCTGCGGGGGACCGACTGGCGCGCCGGGCTCGCTCCGCTGCCCGCCACCGCCGCGTATGCCGAGCGGATCGCGGAATGCGCGCGGAGCTGGCCCCCCGGATACGTCGCGCATCACTACACCCGCTACCTCGGGGACCTCTCCGGCGGCCAGGTCATCCGCGACACGGCGGAGAAGACGTGGGGTTTCACGCGCAAGGGCGACGGGGTGCGGTTCTACGTCTTCGAGGAGATCACCAACCCGGCGGCGTTCAAGCGGCGTTACCGCGAGCTGCTGGACGCGGTGGACGCGGACGATCTGGAGAAGCAGCGGATCATCGACGAGTGCAAGCGGGCGTTCGACTTCAACGGAGCGGTGTTCCGGGAGCTGGGAGCGGAGTTCCCGCTCAGCGCATAGCAGGAACGGGAACGGCGAGGCGTACGCGGCCGCCGATCTCGATCGTGTCGTCGGGGCCCGGGGCGGTCAGGATCTGCGACCCCCGGCCCTGCGTGATGTTCAGTGCACGGCCGAGCCGGTCGGTGAGCAGCAGGGCCGCGGCCCCGGTCGCCTCGTCCTCGTCGATGCCGTCGTCACGTCCGGGGAACGCCCGCGCCCGTACCCGGCCCGCGGCCTCGTCCTGCCACCCCCAGGCGTAGATCCACTCCCCGGGCGGCGGCACCTCCAGTGCGTCGACCTCGGCAGCCGATCCGTACTGCCGCAGCGTGCGCGGCGGCGCCCACTCGGCGCGCGCGGTGATCCAGGTGAACTCCCCGTCCTGGCGGACCCACACCTCACCGGCGGGCGGATTCACGGCCTCGAGGTCCAGCAGCCAGGCGGCACCGACGAGGGGATGCCCGGCGAAGGGCAGCCGGCGGCCCGGGGTGTAGATGTCGACCACACCGCGCTCCGGGTCGTCGACGAAGACGGTCTCGCTGAAGCCGAGTTCGGCGGCGAATGCCTGCCGGGACGCCTGGTCGGGGTAGCGGCGGGAGTCGCGTACGACACCCAGCGCGTTGCCGTGGCGGCCGTCGGCGCCGCAGAAGACGTGGAGTACGTCGAGCACGTCGAGTTCGTTCACTCCGGCATTCAAGCATCAGAGCCCCCGGGAGTGCCCGTACCGTCGCCGAGCCCGCCGGGCTCCCCTTCGGCGTCTCCACCGATCAAAACAGGTCACTTGACCATTACTTGACCCCCCCGTGCCAGTGCCGTGAGCACCCCGTGATCTCGCCGTGTTTCTCCGCGCGGGTGAGAGCTGAATCACTGGACAGGTGGGTATCGGTCAGGTAAGCCTCGGTTAAGTTAGGTCCGCCTCACCGTCCCCCGGGCCGGCTGTCCGTCACCCGTAACCCTTCCATCGTGGAGTCCGTATGCGACCCGTCCGTCTCTCCGTCGTCACCGCCGCCGCGACCGTGGCAGCCCTGACCGCCGTCACGGGCTGCGCCGAGAAGAGCGATGCCAAGGGTGGCGACGGCGCCGTCCAGGTCACCGCGAAGGATGACTCCTGCGAGGTGTCGAAGAAGGAGTTCCCGGCCGGCCATGTCCAGCTCGACATCGAGAACAAGGGCTCCAAGGTCACCGAGGTCTACCTCCTCTTCCCGGACGACCGCATCGTGTCCGAGCTCGAGAACATCGGCCCCGGCCTGAAGCGCAAGCTCACCGCCGAGGTGAAGGCCGGTACGTACGAGATCGCCTGCAAGCCCGGCATGAAGGGCGAGGGCATCCGTCAGACGGTCACCGTCACCGGCGGCAAGGCCGTCAAGCGCAGCCCCGAGATGGACAAGGCCGTCGCCGAGTACCGCACCTACGTGCAGGCGCAGGCCGACGAGACCATGCCCAAGGTCAAGGTCTTCACGGACGCCGTGCAGGCGGGCGACATCGAGGCCGCGAAGAAGGCGTACGCCGACTCCCGTATCGGCTGGGAGCGCACCGAGCCGGTCGCCGAGTCCTTCGGGGACATCGACCCGAAGGTCGACCTCCGCGAGGACGGCCTGGAGAAGGGCCAGAAGTGGACCGGCTGGCACACGCTCGAGAAGGCGCTGTGGCAGGACAAGAAGATCGGCGCCGAGGAGAAGACCCTCGCCACCACCCTCATCACCGACCTGACCGCCTGGCAGAAGAAGGTCGGCAAGGCGGACATCACCCCGACCTCCATGGCCAACGGCGCCAAGGAGCTGCTCGACGAGGTCGCCACCGGCAAGGTCACCGGTGAGGAGGAGCGCTACAGCCACACCGACCTGGTGGACTTCAAGGCGAACGTCGAGGGTGCGCAGAAGTCGTACGAGCTGCTCAAGCCGGTCGCCTCCAAGAACGACCCGAAGCTCGTCGCCGAGCTGGACAAGCAGTTCGCGGCGCTGAACAAGCTGCTCGACAAGTACCGCAAGAGCCCGGCCTCCTACGAGTTCACCTCGTACGAGAAGGTTGGCAAGGCGGAGCGCAAGGAGCTCTCCGACGCGGTCAACGCGCTCGCCGAGCCCCTGTCCAAGCTCGCGGCCGCGGTCGTCAAGTAACCAGGGGGATCGATACATGTCCGAGGAAACTGACGCCCAGGCTCCGTCCCGTCGTTCACTGCTCGGCTGGGGCGGTGCGGGCCTCGCGCTCGGCGCCGCCGCGGCCGGCGGCGCGGCTGTCGCCCTGACCGGCGGGGACACCGCCGTGCCCGCCGCCGAGAGCGGCGCGGCCGTGCCCTTCCACGGCGCGCACCAGGCCGGCATAGCCAGCGCCGTGCAGGACCGGCTGCACTTCGCGACCTTCGACGTGAAGACGAAGGACCGCGCCGAGCTGGTCCAGCTGCTCAAGGACTGGACGCGGGCCGCGGAGCGGATGACGGCCGGGCAGGCAGTCGGCGAAGGCGCGTTCGGCGGTCTCGCCGAGTCGCCGCCGGACGACACCGGCGAGGCGCTCGGCCTCAAGCCGTCCCGGCTCACACTCACCATCGGCTTCGGCCCCTCCCTGTTCGCCAAGGGCCGTTTCGGCCTTGAGGGCAAGCGCCCGGCGGCCCTGGTGGAGTTGCCGGCGTTCCCCGGCGACAATCTCGACCCGGCGCGCAGCGACGGCGATCTGTGTGTGCAGGCCTGCGCGGACGACCCGCAGGTCGCGGTGCACGCGATCCGCAATCTCGCCCGCATCGGCTTCGGCAAGGTCGCGGTCCGCTGGTCGCAGCTCGGCTTCGGAAAGACCTCGTCGACAACGCCGGACGCCCAGACCCCGCGCAACATGATGGGCTTCAAGGACGGCACCCGGAACGTCGCCGGGACGGACTCGGCCGCACTCGACAAGCATGTCTGGGTGTCCGAGAAGGACGGCTCGGGCTGGCTGGCCGGCGGCTCGTATCTGGTCGCGCGCCGGATCCGGATGAACATCGAGACCTGGGACCGCACTCCGCTCAGCGAGCAGGAGGACATCTTCGGCCGCGACAAGGGCGAGGGCGCGCCGGTCGGCAAGGCCAAGGAGCGCGACGAGCCCTTCCTCAAGGCGATGCTGCCGACCGCGCATGTGCGGCTCGCGCACCCGGACACCAACGGCGGCGCGAAGATCCTTCGCCGCGGCTACTCCTTCACGGACGGCACGGACGGCCTGGGCCGCCTGGACGCGGGCCTGTTCTTCCTCGCGTACCAGCGGGACATCCACAAGGGCTTCATCCCCGTGCAGCGCTCGCTGGCGGCGAACGACGCCCTCAACGAGTACATCCAGCACGTGGGTTCGGCGCTGTTCGCCGTCCCGCCGGGCGTCCGGGACAAGGACGACTGGTGGGGCCGGGCGCTGTTCTCCTGACCTGAAGGGACCGACGTGTTCGGCAACTACCTGATCGGCCTGCGCGAAGGCCTCGAGGCCAGCCTGGTCGTCTGCATCCTGATCGCGTATCTGGTCAAGACGGAGCGGCGCGATGCGCTGCGTCCGATCTGGACCGGCATCGGGGTCGCGGTCGCCATCTCGCTGGGCTTCGGTTTCGCGCTCGAATTCGGCTCGCAGGAGCTGACGTTCGAGGCGAAGGAGATGCTCGGCGGCTCGCTGTCGATCGTTGCCGTGGGCCTGGTGACCTGGATGGTCTTCTGGATGCGGCGCACCGCGCGGCATCTGAAGTCCGACCTGCACGGCAAGCTGGACGCCGCGCTGCAGATGGGCACGGCCGCGCTCGTCGCGACCGCCTTCCTGGCGGTGGGCCGCGAGGGACTTGAGACGGCGCTGTTCGTCTGGGCGTCGGTTCGGGCCAGCAGCGACGGTTCGTCCGCGCCGCTGACCGGTGTGCTGCTCGGTATCGCCACCGCGATGGTGCTGGGCTGGCTGTTCTACCGGGGCGCGCTGCGGATCAACCTGGCGAAGTTCTTCACCTGGACCGGCGGCATGCTGGTGATCGTGGCGGCCGGCGTCCTGGCGTACGGCGTCCATGACCTCCAGGAGGCGCGCTTCCTCGGCGGTCTGGCGGACAAGGCCTTCGACATCAGCGCGACGATCCCCCCGGACAGCTGGTACGGCACACTGCTGAAGGGTGTCTTCAACTTCCAGCCCGACCCCACCGTCATCCAGGTCACGGTGTGGGCGCTGTATCTGATCCCGACGCTCGGGCTGTTCCTGGCCCCGGTAGGGTTCGGACGGTCAGTGGGGGTCGAGGAGCAGAAGGCAACCGATGAGAAGGCTGGGTCGGGCGGCGGCGGGGCTCGCGGCGATGACGGTGCTGTCCCTGACGGCGAGCGGGTGCGTGACGGTGCACGGGGAACGGGAAGTCGTTCCGTCGGCGACAAAAGCTGAGGCCGCACAGGCGCTCAAGGATTTCGCCGAGGCGTACAACGCGGCCGACAAGGCCTATGACCCGGCCCTCGACGCGGGCCGGGTCACCGGTGCCCTCGGTGCCATCAACCAGGCCGGGCTGAAGGCACGCAGCGTCAACTACCCGGACGGCAATCCGCAGCATGTGCCGCTGGAGCTGACGGACGCGAAGTACACCATCCCGAAGAAGGCCGGCTGGCCGCGCTGGTTCGTCGCCGATGTCGACTCCAACCGCGACCGGGACAACGGCAATCTGGACAACCGCTGGGTGCTGGTCTTCGTACGCAACGGCGTGGACCAGGTGTGGGAGGCGGCGTATCTGACGATCCTCTCCCCCAGCAGGATTCCGGCGTTCAGGACCGACAAGGACGGCTGGGCCGAGCCTGTGGCCCCGGACAGCGCGGCGCTGGCCGTCGCTCCCCGCAATCTGAGCGAGGAGTACGCCTCGTACATGCAGAACGGGAAGCCGGAGCACTTCAAGGACGGGCCGCACACCTCGGGCTGGCGCGATTCCCGCAAGAAGGACGCGAATCTGCCGGGGATGTCGACGCAGTACATCGACCAGCCGCTGGACAGCGACGACTTCGCGCCGCTCGGGCTGACCACCGAGGACGGCGGCGCGCTGGTCTTCTTCGCCGTGCGCAACTACGAGCGGCAGACGGCCGCCAAGGGGCTGCGGCTGAAGGTCCACCCTGATGTCAAGGCGCTGCTGACGGGGGATGTGAAGTCCACGGTCACCAAGGAGCGGGTCTCCAGCCAGGCGGTCGTGGTGCCGCCGGGCGGCGGCGCGGACGCCGGGAAGGTCGATGTGCTGGGCCGGTTGACGGGACTGACGGCGGCCAAGGGCTCGTAGCGGCACGGGGTACGGGAAACCCGTAGCGGTACGGGAGCGCGGCCGTACGGGAATCCCGTGGCCCTGTCGAGTCCCGTAGTGGCGGTACGCGCCAATCGGCGGTGCCCGTACGGGAATCGGCGCATCCCGCAGGCCGGCCGGGTCGGCGGCCGAGCGGCCGGCCCGGGCCGCCCCGGTCAGCGGCCGAGCGGCCAGGCCACCTCGTGCTGGTCCAGTTGTTCGTTCTCGCCCGCGTACCGCGCGCACGCGTCGGTCAGCGTCTCCAGCAGCGTCAGCGGATCGGGCAGCGGATGCTCCGGCCCTCGCAGCCAGGTCACCTCAAGATCGCCCGGGAGCCGCGCCGGCGGTACGAGGACGTAGCTGCCGCGGCAGTGCCAGCGCAGCCCGGGGTGCTCGTCCATCGTCTCGGGATGGCAGTCCAGCTCGCAGGGCCACCACTCGTCCTCGTCCTCGGGGGTGCCGCGGGTGGCGGTGAAGAACAGCATCCGGTCGTCGCCGGACTCGGCCACCGGGCCGACGTCGATGTTCAGCTCGAGCAGCCGCGCAAGAGCGCTGCGGCCGGCTTCCATCGGAACGTCGAGCACGTCGTGGACCATGCCGGTCGCGGTGATGAAGTTGGCCTCCGGCTGGCCCAGGGCCCAGCGCCCGATCTGGCCGGGGTCGGTCGTGGACTGCGTCTGCCAGGCGAAGGAGACCGGGTGCCTGCCCGGGGTGGGACAGCCGATGCGCTCACAGGAACACCGGTAGGCGACGGGATACGCGGCGGGTGCGAGCGGCAGTCCCGCGGCAGCGGCGGCCAGCAGAAGGGTCTCGCGGCGGGAGTCCTCGGCGTCGGTGTTCTTCGGGCGCCGGCGCAGCCACTGGGGCAGCCTGCGCTCCCGGGGGAGCCTGTTCTCCGTGCCGCGGTAGCGGCCGATACCGTCGCCCATCTATCTCCTCACACCTCACGCTCGCCACCGGCGGACTCCGCCATCGTCCCACCATCCTGCTCCCCGGGTGGACACAGTTCCCAACCGGGGTAGCGGTCGGTACCTTCCCGTGTCCGCCGCGGGCGGAATGCCGCCGGGAGGACGGCGGTGCCGGAGGCCACCGGCCGCGAATCGTCTGCTGGGAAGATGAACCACCGATCGGTTCACGCGCGCGGGCTCCGCGGGCGCCTTGGGCCCACGCAGACCGCGTGCCTGTTGCCGTTGGCGACGGCGGCCGAGCGCTGCTCCCGGGCGCTAGGCGTCCGACGCGCCGTGGGTGCTGTGGGGCGGCGGCCATTCGTCGCCCCATGCCACATCGCGCGCCGCGCGGTACAGCGTTCCCTGGCGCTTGGTGACCGTCTCACGGCGCAGCTCCTCCGCATCGGTGCACAGGTCCAGCAGGACCAGGCCCTTGCGGATCTGGGGCTTGCGGGTGACGCGTGCGGCCACCGGTACGGCCGGGAAGCGCACCGCCGCGACATAGCTGAACTTCTCGTCCTCGTACGGCAGTGAGCCGCCCTTCACCTGGCGGTGCAGCGAGGAGCGGCTGACCCGCGCGGCGAAATGGCACCAGTCCGAGCCGCCCGCCTCATTGAGCGCGGTGATCGGGCAGGCGGCACTGTGCGGGCAGGGCGCGGCGATCTCGAGGCCGGCCTCGATCAGCCGGTCGCGGGCGTCGATGATCCGGGCGTAGCCGTCCGGGGTACCCGGCTCGACGATCACGACCGCCTGGGCCGCGCGGGCGGCCTCGGTGACGACGGCGGCCCGGTCCTCGGCGGTGAGCTCCTTGAGCACGTACGAGACCGTGACGAGATCAGTGCTCTCGATACGCAGCGCCGCGCTGATCCGCGCGCGCCGCCACTCGGCCGCGCTCAGCGCGGGCACGTTGGACGCGACGGCCAGCTCGCGGCCCAGCTCGAGAGCCGGCTCGGCCCAGTCGAGGACGGTGGTGCGCGGACCGTCCTCCTCCCAGGCCTCGGCGACGGCCCAGCTCGCCGCTCCCGTCCCACCGCCGATATCGGTGTGCGTGGCCGGTGACCAGTCGGGTGCCGCGGCGCGGAGAGCGGCGAGCGCGGAGCGTACGGCCTCGAAGGTCGCGGGCATCCGGTACGCGGCGTACGCGGCGACGTCGGAACGGTCGCGGAGCACAGGAGCGTCGGTCGGGGTGGTCCCCCGGTAGTTGACGATCAGCCGCTCGACGGCCTGCGCCGCCTGCGTGGGCGGCAGCCCGTCCAGTAGCCCGGCGAGGGCGCTGCGCAGGGCTTCCGCGGTGGGGAGGGTGTCGTTCACCGAGAGATTCTAGGCATGCCTGCCGTGCCGGTGCCCCTCCCGCCGTCGTCCCCGGCGGCACGGAGCCGGGACGGAACAGGGACAGAATCGAACTGCTGGGGGCACAAGGGCAGTTGCTACCCTGACGACCGTCGCCGCACACGCTACGTGCCGCACCGCTCACGGGGGGACCATGAGACAGAGGGTCGTTCGCGTGACCCTGGTGGCCGGGCTGATCGTCCTGGCGCTGCTGATCCTGCTGAACATGTGCGGCGGCGGCGAGGGTGCGGGCTCGGGCAAGGCCGCCGGCGACAAGCCCGGCAAGCACGTACGGCACAGCGCCGGCCCGCTGACCCGGCTCACCGTCCCCTCCGCGTACGACACCCGGCAGGGCTGGGAGATCTCCAACGTCTCGCCCGAGTACGCCATCGCGCAGGGCAGCGGCCGTATCGCCTATCTGGAGCGGGTCGAGAAGTCCCGGTTCCGGCTGCGCACTCTCGACGCCGCGACCGGCAGGCCGGGGTGGACCGGGCCGCCCTGGCATCCGCCGGCCTCCGCGGACCAGTTCCCCCGGCTGCTCTCCGTCGCCAAGGACGGCCGGGAGTACTTCGTGACCTGGTCCTTCGGTACGGCGGGCGAGGACGCGCTGAACACGGCCGGCACCTTTGTCGCGCTCGATCTGTACGACGTGGCGGACGGCGCCCGGCAGCGGGTCGAGATCCCGTGGCCCGCCGCGCCGACCGTCTCCGGCACCGGCCCCGGGATCCTCATCTCCGACGGAGGCACCACCAGCGCGGTCGTCGACCCGGTCTCCGGCGAGGTGACCCGGGTCCCGCGGAACACGCTCGGCTACCCCAAGGGCTGTACGGGCTGCCGCCGGCTGACCGAGGCGCGCGGAGTGACCCCGAAGGGGCTGCTGCTGAGCGGGGACCCCGGTTTCTGGGTCCGCGGCGGCTGGTCCAGCCGGAGCGTGGCCCCGGCCCGCACCGATCCCGCCTCCGGGGTACCGACCTCGGTGGCCCCCGGGTATGTACTGGCCAAGTGGCAGCCGGCGAAGGGCAGCAAGGACGCGGGCACGTACGACATCTGGGCGGTGCATGAGGTGACGGCAGGGAAACCGCTGGTCCAGGTGCGGTGCCACAAGCCGGCGATCGAGCCGGGCGAGTACCCGCGGGCGATGCTCTCGCCGGACGGCGGCTACCTCGTCGCCGGGAATCTCGCGTTCGGTCTGGAGCAGCGCAAGGCGTACTGCTTCGAGGAGTCGGACGGCTCCAAGCCGCTGACCCTGACCACCGTGACCGACTCGGGCATGGCGTACGGCGCGACGAGCGCGCGCAGCCCGGCGGACGCGCTGGCCGGCGGCGGTGCGCCGATCGAGCTGGACCTGGCCACCGCGGTGCCCAGGGCACTCTCGCCCAATGTCCGGCTGCCGGGTGCGGAGACCGCGGGCGTCGGCGTCTTCAGCTGGACGGACACGAAGGACCGGCTGCATCTGATCGGGTACCCGCGCCGCGAGGGCTGACCCCGGACGGCGAGCGGTGACGCCGGGCTGCGAAGGCTGACCCCCGAGCAGTGACGTCGGCTGCGAAGGCTGACCCCCCGGACTGCGCCGGACGGCCCGCCCGGACGTCTCCGCCCGGACGTTCCCCGCTCGGACGCCCCCGGTCAGACGGCCTCGGCGCGCCGCTGCCACGGTCGGCACAGGACCAGGAAGCAGCCCAGCGCGCCCAGCGCGGAAGCCAGTTGGACCACGGCCATCGGCACCGCCGTCGCCTCGCCCGCGATCCCGACGAGCGGGGACGCGACGGCGCCGATCAGGAAGGCCGCCGTGCCGATCAGCGCGGACGCGGAGCCCGCGGCGTGCGGGGTACGCATCAGGGCCAGGGCGTTGGTGTTGGGCATCGCCAGACCCATCGCCGACATCAGTACGAAGAGTCCGGCCGCGACCGGGAGCAGGCCCACCTTTCCGAAGACTCCCGATGTCATCAGCAGCAGAGCGCTGGCGGCCAGTGTGATCACGGTCAGGCCGAAGCCGAGCGCCTTGTCCAGGCTGACCCGGCCCACCAGTACCTTGCCGTTGATCTGGCCCACGGCGATCAGACCTACGGAGTTGACGCCGAAGAGCAGGCTGAAGGTCTGCGGGGACGCGCCGTAGATCTCCTGCACCACGAACGGCGAGGCGGAGATGTACGCGAAGAGCGCGGCGAAGGCGAGGCCGCCGGTGAGCATGTAGCCGGTGAAGACCCGGTCGGCGAGCAGTCCGCGCATGGTGCGCAGGGCCTGGCCGACGCCGCCGCTGTGCCGCTTCTCCCGCGGCAGGGTCTCGTGCAGCCACTTCAGCACGACGAGGGTGAGCAGAATGCCGATGGCGGTGAGGACGACGAAGATGCCGCGCCAGTCGGTGATCCGCAGCACCTGGCCGCCGATCAGCGGCGCGATGATCGGTGCGACACCGGAGATCAGCATCAGGGTGGAGAAGAACCGGGCCATCTCCACGCCGTCGTAGAGATCGCGCACCACGGCCCGCGCGATGACGATGCCGGCCGCGCCCGCCAGTCCCTGCAGCAGCCGGAAGCCGGTCAGCAGCTCGGCGGTCGGCGCCAGTGCGCAGATCGCGGTGGCGACGACGTACACGACCATGCCGATGAGCAGCGGGCGGCGGCGCCCCCACCTGTCGCTCATCGGGCCGACCACGAGCTGGCCGAACGCCATGCCCGCAAGGCAGGCGGTGAGCGTGAGCTGGATTGTCGCGGCGGGGGCGCGCAGCGAATCGGTGACGGCGGGCAGCGCCGGAAGGTACATGTCCATGGAGAGCGGCGGCAGCGCGGTGAGACCGCCGAGGACGAGGGTGACCAGGAGGCCGGCGCGGCGGGCCGCGGCGACGGGGCCGGCCGCCGGTACGGGTGCTGTCGGTGTGGGCGCCGGGTCGGCCGAGGGTATGTGTCCTTGTGTGCTCTGGCCGCTCTCCGCCATCAACAGCTCCTGTTCCTGGTATCCGCACCCATGCTCTCAGCTCATCCGGACTGGTCGAGACCTTTTTGAGGGCGGGACCGGGATGAGCTAGACCGGCTTGAGCCCGGGGTCGCCGGCCTCCGTCACGAAGGACGCGGCCGTGGTGACGGGCGCGCCCGGTGTGGTGACGGCGGCGACGGTCCGGAAATCGGCGCGCGCCCGCTGCTCCCCGAGGGTGACGGTCACATAGCCGCGACGGCCGTTGTAGAACTTCATGTGCGGGTTGGCCCTGGTGAGGTTGTCCCAGTTCGCGGGCTTCTCGGAGCCGTTCTTTCCGCTGCTGACGGAGGTGGCGACGATCTCGGTGCCGACGGTGCGGGAGGCGGGGTCGTTGAAGTCCTTCTTCAGATCGAGGCCGTATCCGACGTGCACATCGCCGGTGAGGACCATCAGGTTCTCGATACCGGCCGCCTGCGCGCCGGCCAGGACGCGGTCGCGGGAGGCCGGGTAGCCGTCCCAGGAGTCCATGCTCAACTTGAAGGTGCCGGTGGGGACATCGCGCCGTTGCGCGAAGGTGACCTGCTGCGGCACGACGTTCCAGCGTGCTTGCGAGGCCTTCCACCCGTCGAGCAGCCAGCGCTCCTGCTCGCCGCCGGTGAGGGTGCGCGCCGGGTCCTCGGACTCCGGTCCCGGCACCTGCCAGCCGTCGCCGTACGCCTGGTCGGAGCGGTACTGACGGGTGTCGAGGATGTCGAACTGCGCGAGCCGCCCGAAGTGCAGCCGTCGGTAGAGCCGCATATCGGGTCCTGCGGGCTGCTGCGGCTTGCGCAGCGGCTGGTTCTCCCAGTACGCGCGGTAGGCGGCGGCCCTGCGCAGCAGGAACTCCTCCGGCGGGACGTCGTTCTCCGGGGTGTCGTCGGCGTAGTTGTTCTCGGTCTCGTGGTCGTCCCAGGTGACGACGAAGGGGTGTGCGGCGTGCGCGGCCTTCAGATCGGGGTCGGACTTGTACAGGCCGTAGCGCAGCCGGTAGTCCTCGAGCGTGACGGTCTCGCGGTTGAAGTGCGCGGGCAGGCTCCGGTCGGTGTAGTTGCGGGCGCCGCCGACCGCGTTGACGGCGTATTCGTAGAGGTAGTCGCCGAGGTGGAAGACGGCGTCGAGCTCCTCTTCGGCGAGGTGCTTGTACGCGGTGAAGTAACCGTCGTGGTACGCCTGGCAGGAGACGGCGGCGAGCTTCAGCTCATTGATCCGCGCGGACCGGGCCGGAGCGGTCCTGGTCCGTCCGGTCGGGCTGATCCAGTTCCCGGCGCGGAAGCGGTAGTAGTAGGGCCGGTCGTTGTCGAGGCCGGTGACGTCGACGTGGACGCTGTGGTGGAACTCCGGGTGGGCGGTGACGGACCCCCGCCGGGCGATACGGGTGAAGCGGGAGTCGTGGGCCAGCTCCCAGCGCAGCGGCACCTTGGCGCGCGGCAGTCCGCTGTCGGGCTCGTACGGGCGGGGCGCGAGGCGGGTCCACAGCAGTACGGCACCGGGCCTCGGGTCTCCGGAGCCGACGCCGAGGGTGAAGGGGTCCTCGGTGATCTTCTTGGCGTCGAGCTCGGCGGCGTGGGCGGTACCGGGCAGATTGACGGCGAAGGCGAGCGCCGCTGCGGCGCCGGTGACGGTGAGAAACCTGCGGCGGCCGATGTGCCCGGCGGCAGCCCTGAGCTCGGGTGCGTGCGATGCGGACCTCATGTGCCCCTCCCCTGACGGTGGTTGTCCTTCCGCATTGGAGTAGGGGCCGACGACTCTGTGTTGTCGAGTACACAACATCCGCATGACGGTCGGATGAGTTCCGCGTACAGGTGGACGACTACGCTGCGCGTCCATGAACGCTGTAGCGAGGATCGCGGTGGTGACGGGAGCCGGTTCGGGCATCGGCCGCAGCGTGGCGGTGGCGCTGGCGGGCGCGGGCTGGTCGGTGGTCGCGGCGGGCCGGCGGGCCGAGGCCCTGGAGGAAACGGCGTCTCTGGCGGGCGGGGATGTTCTGTGCGTCCCCGCTGATGTGACGTCACCGGCAGATGTCACCACGCTGTTCGCCGCGGTACGCGAACACCACGGCCGACTTGACCTGCTGTTCAACAACGCGGGCACGTCCGGCCCCTCCGTCCCGTTCGAGGACCTGACGTACGAGGCCTGGCGCACGGTGGTGGACGTGAACCTGACGGGCGCCTTCCTGTGCGCGCAGGCGGCATTCCGGGCGATGAAGGAGCAGTCCCCGCAGGGCGGCCGGATCATCAACAACGGCTCGGTCTCGGCGCATGTGCCGCGGCCGAACTCGGCGCCGTACACCTCGACGAAGCACGCGATGACGGGCCTGACGAAGTCGCTGTCGCTGGACGGGAGGGCGTACTCGATCGCGTGCGGCCAGATCGACATCGGCAATGCCGCGACCGAGATGACGCAGCGGATGCAGACGGGGATCCTGCAGGCCAACGGGGACGTGGTGGTGGAGCCGGTGATGGACGCGGCGGATGTGGCGCGGACGGTGCTCCATATGGCGGAGCTGCCGCCGGCGGCGAATGTGCAGTTCGCGACGGTGATGGCGACCGCCATGCCGTACATCGGCCGGGGCTGAGCTCCCTTTCCGAACGGCGCGGATGTCGCTTAGGGTTCCTTCCGTGATCACGACTGCCGATGTGCTGCGCTACACCGCTTTCTCGTCCGACCCCGAAGGGGGCAACCCCGCGGGGGTCGTCCTGGACGCGTCCGGGCTCGACGACGCGGCAATGCTCGCCGTCGCGGCCGAGGTCGGCTACAGCGAGTCCGCGTTCCTGACGGCACCGCCCGAGGGCTTCGACGCCTCTGGGCAGGCTTTCACCGTCCGGTACTTCAGCCCGAAGGCCGAGGTCCCGTTCTGCGGCCACGCCACGGTCGCGACGGCTGTCGCGCTGGCGGAGCGCACCGGCCCCGGCGACTTCGTCTTCGTCACCGCCGTGGGCCCGGTGCCTGTGACGGTCGCGTCCGTGGGCGGCGTGCTGATCGCGACGCTCACCAGCGTCGAGCCGCACATCGAGGCGACGGCCGGGGAGGATGTGCGGGAAGCACTCGCCGCTCTCGACTGGGCCGCCGAGGACCTGGATCCGGCGCTGCCGCCGCGTATCGCCTTCGCGGGCGCGCGCCATCTGGTCCTGGCGGCCGCGACCCGCGCCAGGCTCGCGGATCTTCAGTACGACTTCGCACGCCTCGAAGCGCTGATGCACCGCCTCGACCTGACGACGGTCCAGTTGGTGTGGCGTGAGTCCGACTCGGTGTTCCATGTCCGGGACCCGTTCCCGGTGGGCGGTGTGGTCGAGGATCCGGCGACGGGCGCGGCGGCGGCAGCCTTCGGTGCGTACGCGCGCGAACTCGGTCTCGTACCGGGCGAGTCGGAACTCACCCTGCACCAGGGCGTGGACATGGGCCGTCCCGGAGTGCTCACGGTGACGCTCCGCGAAGGCGATCCGCGGGTGCGGGTGAGCGGCTCCGGGGCCCGCATTGCCGAACTCGGCTGATTCCCCGCCGCTGAAGCCGCGCCGCCTGAGCCCCCGCCGCTGAAGCCGCGCCGCCTGAGCTCCGTCAGGCCGCCGCGGCAGCGGCCGCAGGGAGCGCCGCCCGCGCCCCGCGAGCTCCCCGCACATGACAGGCTGCGGGCATGAATCACACCCTGGACCCCATCTGGGACACGGTCGGCCGACTGCACGACTGGCTCGACGCGGAGAGCGATCTGCCGCCCCAACAGGAGACGCTGCTCAGGATGTTGAAGCTCTCGGAGGAGGTTGGCGAGGTCGCCCAGGCGATCATCGGCGCGACGGGCCAGAACCCGCGCAAGGGGACGACGCACAGCTGGCAGGACGTGCAGTCGGAGCTCTGCGACGTGATCGTCACGGCGATGGTGGCGTTGCGTACGCTCACGCCGGACGCGCCGGAGGTCTTCGGGGCGCATCTGCGCGGGGTCGCGGTGCGTTCGCTCGAGCGGCAACCGGACTGATCTGATCCGCCCCGTTCGCCGCCGCCTGTCTGCCCTGACCACTTTTCGCTGGTCTTCGGCGCTTTCGACACCGCGGCGGACCGGCAGCGGCAATGGTGGTTCCTGGAGTTCAACCCGTCAGGACAGTGGCGTGGCTGGAGAAGGGACCGAGTTGACCGCCGAGACCGCCGAGCCCCCTGAGACCAACAAATCCACCGGGACCGCCGAGACCCCTGAGACCCCTGAGACCGCCGGAGCCGCCGAGAACCCCGGCGAGGAGCTGCGGTACCGCTCCGCCACACTGGCCGCCTGCGAGGAACAGCCGGTCACCACGAAGGCGATGGCCAAGCGGCTGCCCCAGCTCGTACGCAAGGCACTGGCTCTCGCCTGGCGCGTCGACCGGCGCGCGGTCGTCACCCTCCTGGTCTGCCAGGCCCTTTCAGGCTTCATGGAGGCGTTCGGGCTGCTCGCGACGACGAGCACGATCACGGCTCTGATCGCCGGCGGCAACATGGGCGACAACCTTCTGGACGCTCTCCCCTCGATCTGCGTACTGGCCGGAGCGGCCGGGCTGCGAGCCGTGCTCGGGATCGCCGTCAACAACATCTCCAGCCGCCTCTCCCCCAGGATTTCGCGGGAGGCCGAGCTGCAGATGCTGACCGCGGCGGTCAACGCGGAACTGTCGGCGTACGACCATCCCGGCTTCAACGACAAGCGCGAGGCGGCCGACCGGGGCGCCGAGGTCGCCCAGGATCTCCTCACCGAATCCCAGGACGTCATGGCCTGCGTCGCCTCGCTCGTCGCGGCGGCCGGAGTGGTCACGGTCCTCCATCCGGTCCTGCTGCCGCTGCTGATGCTCGCCGCGGTCCCGCAGGGAATCGCGAGCGTGAAGGGCGCCCGCGTCCACTACCAGACCTCACGCGCCATGGCGGCGGAGCGCCGGACCCTGAGCCTGCTGCGCTGGTTCGTGGTCGACAAGGACACCGCCGACCAGCTTCGCTCCTGCACCATGGCGGAGTTCCTGCTGAGCCGCTACCGCGCCATCGGCAACCGGGTCGACTCCGCCACCGACAAGGCCGTGCACCAGGGCGCGCGCTACGCGATCGTCGGCGCGATGGCCGGAGGACTGGCCGCCGGGCTGGTGTGGGTGGCCCTTGCTCTTCTCCTGGCGTCGGGGCGGATGTCGGTCGCCTCGGCGGGCACGGCGGTCTTCGCCCTGAGTACGGTCGGCTCCTCGCTCCGCGGCGTCGTCGGCTACGGCACCCGCCTCTTCCGCACCGGGCTCTATCTCGACGACTGGGCCGAGTTCATCGAGGAGGCCGGCGGCCACCGTCTGAATCGTGGTGATCTCGCACCGCCGCCCCCGCGGACCGTCAGGGCCGAGGCCCTCACCTACCGCTACCCGGGCGCGGACCGCCCCGCGCTGGAGAAGGTCACTCTCGAGGTCCGCCGCGGCGAAGTCCTGGCCCTCGTCGGCGAGAACGGCTCCGGCAAGACCACCCTCAGCAAGCTCCTGACCGGCCTGTATCTCCCCACCGACGGCACCGTGACCTGGGACGGGAAGGACGTCACCGACTTCGATCCGCACGCCCTGTGGACTCAGACCGCGATCGTTCCGCAGGACTTCGCGCACTGGCCCATGTCGGCCAGGGACAACATCACGCTCGGCCAGCTCCACGAGGGAGACGAGGCGGTTCTGCGCGCCGCCGCGCGCTCCGGGGCCGCCGAGGTGGTGGACGGTCTGCGCAGCGGTCTGGACACGCTGCTCGCAAGGGAGTGGTTCGGCGGGGTGGAGCTGTCCGGCGGCCAGTGGCAGCGCATCGCCATCGCCCGCGCCTTCCACCGCCCGGCCGGTCTGCTCGTGATGGACGAACCCACCAGCGCACTCGACGCCCGCGCCGAGCACCGCATCTTCACGGGCCTCCGGGACATCGCCCGGGACAGGGCCGTCGTGCTCGTCACCCACCGGCTCGCCAATGTCGCCGTCGCGGACCACATCGTCGTCCTCGACCACGGCCGCGTCATCCAGCAGGGAACCTTCGGGGAACTGGTCGACTCCCCCGGGCTCTTCCAGGAACTGTGGGTCCTCCAGAACGACCGGGGCGTACCGGCCCCTCGCAGCGAGAAGACACCCGGGACACCGTGACCGGGCACCGAGGCTGCCGGCAGTTCGGGTCCCGCTCAGGCCGGTCGGGTCCCGCTCAGGCCGGTCGGGTCCCGCTCAGGCCGGTCCCGCCCGGTCAGGTCTCGAGATGGAAGCGGATCGCGGTGCCCTCCGGGCCTGTGTGGACGCGGACCAGATCGGTGAGGTAGTGAACCATCAGCAGGCCCCGGCCACCGAGCTGGTCACGCGTGGGCGGGCGACGGCCGGCCAGCGGGTCGCTCAGGAGTCCCGCGTCCCTCACTTCGCACAGGATCTGCCCATCCTCTCCCCAGACCCAGACGGTGCCTGAACCATGGCCGTGCACCACACTGTTGGTGGTCAGCTCGGCGACGGCCAGGGCGAAGTCCCCCAGACGCTCACCCGACAGACCCAGGTCCTTGGCCCGTTCGACCGCGAAGTCCCGGGCGTCGGGAAGGCGTTCGGCCTCGAAGGCGAACGCGGCGGCCCGCTGCGGCCGTGCCAGTGGCTGGTTGTAGGCGGCGACGGCACGGTCGGGGTCGTAAGTGCCGCTGGGCTTCGCACGTCCTCGGTCGACGACGACCGGATGGGTGGCGTAGGCGTCGGCGAGCACCGCGGCATCGAGTCCTGCGGCGTCGTACGGGCACACGATGGTGACTTCCCGGCCGCTGAACGCGGTGTTGATCAGTGCCTCGTGCTGGACACAGGCCGGGTACTCGGCCGGGGTGCGGCCGGGCCAGATCGGTTCACCGATGATCCGCACCCGCCGGGTGGGATAGGTATCGGCAAAGGCCCGCAGCACCCTGGGAATGATCCGCCCCGGGTTGCGCCCGGCCTCGCGCATGTCGATGAACCGCACGTCTCCGGCGCTTGCCCCCAATTCCGCGCGCAGCAGTTCGAGGTTGCTCTCGGGGGCCGCCACCGCCACCGGCTCGCCCGCGGCGAGACCGTTCTGGATGAACGGCACAGTTCCCGCCAGATACTCCTCGCTGCCCCGGTAGAACAGCGCCGGGTGGACGAATGGCTCAGCCGTGTGTGTCACTTCGTCACCTCGATCGCTGCCAAGTCGGGCCAGAACATGTCCAAAGCACGTCGCAGCGCGGGCGGCGGCCCCTCGAGGACCATGCGCCGTCCGGTGCCCAGGTGCTGGGCCGCGACCGCCACGGTGGACGTACCGGCGACGTCGATGAACGTCACCGCGGACAGATCGAGGTAAACGTCACCGCTTCCGCCGACCAAGCTGTCGAGCGCCCGCTCCCACGCTGTGCGCGTCGCCAGAGTCACCTCACCGGCGGCGTGCACTCCGGGGCGATCCTTCAGCGTGCAGATCTCCAGTTCGGCCACCCTGTGTGGCAACGGTACTGCCGACGAGCCCGCGCTGTCTGAGGCATCCACCCGCCCACCCCCACTGACCTCGGCACCCGGCGTCGTCCCGACGCCCCGCCGACCATACTCCCACCGCCGGTCGAGAGGACTGGCTGATACCCGGTGGCCAGGCGGCGAAAGAAAGGGGAGTGCGCCCCAAAAGACCACAAGGATCGACAGGCATACAAAGCATCCGCGCGGGAAGGCGCGGTTCGAGAAGAGTGCATGACGAGCGAAAGGGTGGGGACATGACAGCGACTTCTGCACAGACTGCCAACACGGTACTGGCGGAGGCCGCGGCGGCTTCTCCGGTCGGCGCACCGGCCGGAGTCGGTGAGCTGCCCTGGATCGAAGACGCGGGGAAGGTCGCTCCGAAGGACGCGAAAGCCCTCTCGAAGCTGTTCTTCGACCAGCTCCAGGTCCTCGAGGAGGGCACCCACGAGTACCAGTACGCCCGGAACACGCTGATCGAGATGAACCTGTCCCTGGTGCGGTTCGCCGCGAGGCGCTTCCGCAACCGAGGCAGCGGCGATATGGAAGACATCGTCCAGGTCGGCACCATCGGGCTCATCAAGGCGATCGACAGGTTCGAGCTGTCCCGCGAGGTCGAGTTCACCTCCTTCGCCATTCCCTACATCGTCGGCGAGATCAAGCGGTTCTTCCGCGACAGCACCTGGGCCGTGCACGTTCCCCGACGCCTGCAGGAACTGCGCGTGGAGATCGTCCGGGCGCAGGAGCAGCTCGCCGCCGGCCAGGACCGCGACGCGACGGTCAAGGAGCTGGCCGAGCATCTGAAGCTCAGCGAGGAAGAGGTCATCGAAGGCCTCGTCGCCTCCAACGGCTACACCGCGGGCTCCCTGGACACACCCAATGACCTCGGCGACGACGGCCAGGCCGGCAAGGCGCGCACGGTTGCCGACGTGATGGGCGAGCCGGACCCCGCGATGGAAACGATCGAGGACCTGCACACGCTGGCCCCGCTCCTGGAGCAGCTCGACGACAGGGAGCGACGCATCATCGAGATGCGCTTCGGCCAGGAGATGACCCAGTCCCAGATCGGTGCCGAACTCGGCGTCTCCCAGATGCACGTATCCCGGCTCCTGACGCGCACGCTCACCAGGCTTCGCACCGGAATGTTCGCCTGACCGTCGAGCGGCCACCACACGGTCGGTCACCGTACGAGGTGGTGTGGCGGACGAGTCCGGCTGTACGCCGGGGTCGTCCGCCACACCCTTTTGACCTGCGCTTATGCGAGTCGGAACGACTGTGAGCTGCGAGGACGGGTTTCAGAGGCGATCGGAGCCCAACGAGGCCGCCCGGCCCTGGCCGCGGGCGGTGCGTCCTACGGCTCAACCCGGTGTGCCATCCTCGGCCGGACCCGGTGCCGCCCCGCTTCCGAAGGCCTGGCCGGCCGCTTGCTCCGCGCGGACATCTTCGGCGACTTCGTATGCCCGCCCCGGATCGTAGACCGTAACCGCCCTGTCGGGGCTGTACATGGCGCCTGCCCGGGGGGTGTACGCGTAACCCCTGACGCCGTGCTGAGCGGCTATACCGTCGACCGCACTGGAGGGCACCTGCCACAGATCGGCTATGCGGGACGGCGTCCACCACTCGTCCGGGCACAGGAAACTTCGCTCGTTCTCTGTCTGGCTCTCCACCGCCACACCGGCCGGACCCAGTTGCTCGGCCAGCCGGTCGATCAGCCTCTGCGTGTCGACCCGGGACAGCGGCGAGAGCGTCGCGGGTTCGCACTCCACCGTCCCGCTGCGGGTGTGCAGCAGCACCTTGATCGACTTCCGTCGGCCCAGCCTCAGCCGCTCGAAGACGACAACTCGCTGCAGGTCAGCCATGGCCATGGTCGACGAACGCGCAAAGCGGGCGATCACAACCTGGGCCGGAATCCCCTCGGGGCGGAACTCGACCCACCGCACCATCGTGGATACCGCCGCACACATCCCGCCCACGATGAGCAGGGTCACGGCTACGCCCGTGAGTCCCAGGAGAATCCACAGGACGCCCCAGAAGAACGGGCTCCCCGAGAACAGGGCGGCCACCAGAGCAGCCAGCAGGAGTGGAGCGGCGATCATCGAGGGGCCCATGACGGCTCCGCCGAGGAGGACGGCCAACTCGCGGCTCCGGCTGGGCACGAACACCAGCCGCCAACCGGCTGCTGCCTTGGCCGGTGACCCAACTCCCGCCGGAAGTCCGGATTTTCGCATTTTCATGGCCCAAGAGTAGGTCCCGATAAAGGTACTCGTAAGACCACGGGGAACCGAGGGTCCGCCGGAACTGCGAGCTCCGGCAGGCGATCGACGGTAGCGCGCGGCGGCACTGCCGGCCCCGGCCGGCTCTGCAGCACCGCGTGGCGGGGAAGAAGTGGACGTTGGCCCAGGCGTCCTGTTCATTGACGCGCGACGGGGCCGGGCCGCCGTGTGCGGCTCTTCGGGCGGGGCGGTTGAGCCGGGGGACAGCTCGCTCAGCTTCAGTGCCGGTCGGACGGCAGGCCGTGGCGAACGGTCCTGGCCGCGCTGCGCACCGGCCAGTTGCAGGAACTGCTGGACGTCATGGCACGGGACCTGGTCCTGATCGCCGACGGCGGCGGGCTTGCGGCCGCCGCTCCGGTTCCGGTCCACGGGGCCGATCTCGTGGCGAGGACGCTCGCTCGCCCGGACCGGGTGGTGCCGGCCGTATGGCTCGACGGCGCGCCGGCGGGCCGGATCGAGATCGACGGCCGACTGGCCGCGGTGAGCCCCGTGGTGGAAAGCCGCTCCAAAAACGAGCCCTGACCTGCGGAAACAAAAAGCGGCAGACGAGTCGGGCTGTACGCCGGGTTCTGTCTCCCGGTCGCCTCGCGGCGGCCGGGGAGACGGCCATCCATCTAGGACCGGCGTTGCCACCGGTCTCGTGCGGTCTACCCGCGGACTCGGGCGGGCAGCCCTCGAACGTCCGCGCAGGGCCGCTTTTGAGGGCGGCCCCTCTTGACCTTGCTCCAGGTGGGGTTTACCTAGCCGCCTGAGTCACCTCAGGCGCTGGTGGTCTCTTACACCACCGTTTCACCCTTACCGGGGACCGAAGTCCCCGGCGGTCTGTTTTCTGTGGCACTGTCCCGCGGGTTACCCCGGGTGGGCGTTACCCACCACCTTGCCCTGTGGAGCCCGGACGTTCCTCGGGAAGATCCAGAAGATCTTCACGCGGCCGTCCGCCCGGCTCGTCTGCCGTGGCGCCCATGCTACCTGGCGCGTGTGCGGTCGAAGCCCGCAGAGCCGGTGACCCAGGCCGCCGCGAGGTCCGCGCCCGGCGGGAAACGGCCGTTCAGTTCGAGGATGGTCATGCCGTGCGCGAAGGCCCACGCCGCCCGGGCGGCGTCCGTGTCGCCGCCGACCGCGCGGAGGAGAGGGGCAACGGCACGGTCCTCCACGCCCGCGGGCAGGGCCTCGCGGGAGAGCGGGCGGTCGGTGGCGAGACGGTAGAGGTGCGGATGGGCCAGGGCGTAGGCGCGGTAGGCGGTGGCCAGAGCCTGGAAGGAGCCGGCGGCTGCGGCCTCGGCGGCCTCGAGGACCTCGGCGGTCTCGCGGAGGAATTCGGCGATCAGGGCCGTCTCGACCGAGGACTTGTCCGGGAAGTGCTTGTAGAGGGACGGTGCCTTGATGCCGACCCGCTCGGCGAGGCGGCGCATGGTGAGAGCTTCCGGGCCTTCCTGCTCGAGCAGTTCGCGGGCCGCGGTGACGATCTGCTGCGCACGGGTGGGGTCAGGCACGCTGGAAGCCTTCCTTTCAACGGAGTCCGTAGCCGAAGGCGCGATCGTACGAGATACGGGCCGACCAGCCGCACAGGCCCGCGACGACCGGTGGACCGGCGTCGTCCGACCAGTCCGGCCCATCCGGCCGGATGCGGTGCGGTACGGAAGCCGAGGGCGAGGAGCCCGCAGGCCGGCCGGACCGAGAGCGGGTCATCCGGGCGCAGCAAACGGTGCCGGCCACGGTTGTTCACCCTCACGCGAGCGCGAACAGCACCTTCGCCGCCCCGGGGTCGGCCTGCGTGAGGCGAGCCCGTACACGCTCCCCCAGCGGAAGCCCCTCGCCGCCGCCATCGATCCTGGCCACCACCGCCGGGTCCTCCAGCTGGACCGTCCCGACGGCCGGGTCGCGCTCCTTCACATCCACCACGAAGGCGTCGAAGATCTCGCCGACCCGCTCTCTCAGCAGCACAGCCTCGACGATGTCGACACACTCCCGCTCCACCGTGTTGGCGCGTCGGGAGCCCTCCGCCATCTCCTGCGGCAGCTTGTCCAGCGCGGCCGTCACCCACTCCGGCGGCGGTTTCCCGGCCACCGCAGCCACGCACAGCTCGCCCGCGTACCGGTCGACGAGCCGCCGCAGCGGCGCGGTGCAGTGCGTGTACTCGTCGGCCACGGCGGCGTGGACCGCGGGCGAGGGCAGTTCGCCTCCCGAGAAGGCGGCGTACCCCGCGCCGCGCAGCAGCGTCGTGCACTCCTGGAGGAAGGCGGCATGGCGGCCGTTGTGCGGGTCGAGGGAGCGGACGACTTCGGCGTACGAGACATGGTGCGGCCAGTCGATGCCCAGGGCCTTCGCGCAGCGGCGCAGCCTCGCCACCGCGCCGACCGGGGCATTGGGCAGGGTGCGCAGGATGCCGGTGCCCGACGCGGTCATGAGATCGGCCGCGGCCATGCCGGTGAGCAGGGAGATCTGGGCGTTCCAGGCGTCGGCCGGGAGCGGGGCGCGGTACTCGAGGAAGTACGCGCCGTCCTGCTCGACGACCTCCTGCTCCGGGACGTTCAGCGAGATGCCGCCGCGCTCACGCTCCAGCGCCTCGCGCAGCAGCCCGATGTCCTTGAGCAGCGCCGCCGGCTCCTCGGCGGTGCCGGCGTCGATCTGCCGCTGCACACCTTCGTAGTCGAGCCTGGCCCGGCTGCGTACGAGCGCGCGGCGCACCTCGGCCGTGACGGTACGGCCCTCGGTGTCGAGGTCGATCCGCCAGAGCAGCGCCGGCACGGTCTGGCCGGGCAGCAGACTGGCCGTGCCCTCGGAGAGCGGGGCCGGGTGCAACGGGACCTTCTCGTCCGGGAAGTAGAGGGTCTGCACCCGGCGGTGGGCCTCGATGTCGATCGCGCCGCCGGGGGTGACGAAGGCGGCGACGTCGGCGATCGCGTAATGCACCCGGAAGCCGCCGTCGCGGCGGGCGAGATGCATCGCCTGGTCGAGGTCGACGGAGGCCGGCGGATCGATGGTGAAGAACGGGATGTCGGTGGCGTCGTGGTCCGGCAGGCGCGGCGCCCTGACGGCGGACTCCGCCTCGGCAAGGACCTCGGCCGGGAAGCCGTCGGGCACGTCGAGCGTCGTACGCAGCTCACGCAGTGCGGCCCGCAGCGGAGCTTCGGCTGCGCCGGTCATGTGCATATGGCGGCGGGGCATGGACCGAGCGTATGGCGGGCGGGGACGGACGGCACCCCGGATGACCGTAGGCTGGCGCGGGGCCCGCACCCCCGCCCCCGTACGTACGAAGGAGACTTGCCGTGCTCGTGCTGTTGCCGCCGTCGGAGGGTAAGGCCGCTTCCGGGCGCGGGGCTCCGCTGAAGCCGGAGTCGCTGTCGCTGCCGGGTCTTGCCGGGGCGCGCGCCGCGGTGCTGGACGAACTGGTCGAACTGTGCGCCGCCGACGAGGAGAAGGCGCGGGAGGTGCTCGGGCTGAGCGAGGGCCTGCGCGGCGAGATCGCGAAGAACGTGGAGCTGCGGACCGCGGGGACCCGGCCGGCCGGGGAGATCTACACGGGCGTGCTGTACGACGCGCTCGGTCTGGCGACGCTGGAGCCCGACGCGCGGCGGCGGGCCCGGCAGTCGCTGCTGGTGTTCTCGGGGCTGTGGGGCGCGGTGCGGATGGGCGACCGGATTCCGTCGTACCGCTGCGCGATGGGCGTGAAGCTGCCGGGGCTCGGCGCGCTGGGGGCGTACTGGCGGGGGCAGATGGCCGCCGTGCTGCCCGAGGCGGCGGGCAACGGCCTGGTGCTGGATCTGCGCTCCTCGGCGTATGCGGCGGCATGGAAGCCGCGGGGCGAGGTGGCGGGGCGTACGGCGACGGTGCGGGTGCTGCACTCGCAGTTGGTGGACGGGGTCGAGAAGCGGTCGGTGGTCAGCCACTTCAACAAGGCCACGAAGGGCCGGCTGGTACGGGACCTGCTCACGGCGGGCGCGAAACCGAAGGGGCCCGGCGAGCTGCTGGAGGCGCTGCGGGATCTCGGGTACGTGGTGGAGGCGCAGGAGCCGGCCGGGGCGGGGCGGGCGTGGGCCCTGGACGTGGTGGTCTCCCAGATTCATTGATGCAGATTCATTAATGCGTTGCACTGTATGCAACGCTCGTTGCGTGGCCCGCAGTACGACCGGCAGGATGGGGCCATGCCCTCCGTGCTGGACCTCGCGCCTGTCGTTCCCGTCGTCGTCCTCGACGACATCGCCGATGCCGTACCACTCGCGCGGGCCCTGGTCGCGGGCGGTCTGCCGGCGATCGAGGTGACCCTGCGGACGCCTGCCGCGCTGGACGCGATCCGCGCGATCGCGGACGAGGTGCCGGACGCGGTGGTCGGCGCGGGCACGGTGATCTCGGCGGACGGCGTGGACGCGGCGGTCGCGGCCGGAGCGCGGTTCCTGGTCAGCCCCGGGTGGACGGAGCGGCTGCTGGACGCGATGAAGGCGTCGGGCGTGCCGTTCCTGCCCGGCGTCTCGACCACCTCGGAGGTCGTGGCGCTGCTGGAGCGTGGGGTGAGCGAGATGAAGTTCTTCCCGGCGGAGGCGGCCGGCGGCGCGCCGTATCTCAAGTCCCTTGCCGGGCCGCTTCCGCAGGCGCGCTTCTGCCCGACGGGCGGGATTTCGCTCGCTTCGGCACCCTCGTATCTTGCGCTGCGGAACGTGGGATGTGTGGGCGGTACGTGGATGCTGCCCACCGACGCGATCGGCGCCAAGGACTGGGCACGGGTCGAGAGGCTGGCGGCCGGCGCGGCCGCGCTGCGCGGCCGGGTTCAGCCGAAGTCCACATCGACGAAGTCGGCCACCGGCCGGTAACCGAGGCGCTGGTAGAGGGCGTTGCTGGTGGGGTTGGCCTGGTCCGTGTCGCGTCAGCGCAGGTGAGACGTGTCGTTGAGCAGTCGCAGCGACGCGTTGCCGTCCGAGTAGTACGCCACCACCGAGAGCGACGCCGCCGAGAGTTCCATCCGGAACAAGGACTCCGGCGGAGCGCCCAGGGCCAGCCGCACCAGGGTTTTGACCGGCGTGACGTGTGTGACCAGCAGCACCGTGCGGCCGGCATGGCGCGCGAGCAGCTTGTCGCGGGTTGCCGCGACGCGGCGGGCCACCGTCGCGAAGCTCTCGCCGCCGCCCGAGGGCGTCGCCCTCGGCGAGGCCAGCCAGGTCTTCAGATCGTCGGGGTACCGCTCCTGCGCTTCCGCGAACGTCAGGCCCTCCCACGCGCCGAAGTCCGCCTCGCGCAGACCCTCCTCGATACGGACATCGAGGTTCAGGCGGGCCGCGACCGCTTCCGCGGTCTCGCGGCAGCGCTTCAGCGGGGAGCTGACGATCTCCTCGATCGTGCCGCGGGCCGCGAGAGCGGTCGCGACCGCGTCGGCCTGGCGCCGGCCCACCGCAGACAGTGAGGGGTCGCTGCCGCCGCTGCCCGAGAAGCGCTTCTCGGGAGTGAGGGGCGTCTCGCCGTGGCGGAGGAGGACGAAGGTGGCCGGGGTGCCGAGGTCGGCGGGGCCCCAGCCGACCGTCGGGGTCGCCGCCTCGGTCTCGAGGCTCCCGGTGGCTGTGGCGACGCCGGAGGACTCCGTACGGCCCGCGCCCGCGGACCCGGCCGCGCCGGAAGACTCCGTACGGCCGGAACCGGTCGAAGGGCCGCCCGCCAGCGCCGCCCTCGCCCTCGCCGCGCCGGCGGTCGCGTCGCCCACCACGCGCGCCGCAGCCGCGTCCCGCGCGTCATGCGCGTCCAGGGCCGCCGTGGAGCGCGACGGCTCCCACTGCTTGCCCTTCCTGCCCGCGTCCATCGCCTCGTTGGCCAGCCGGTCCGCGTGCTTGTTCTTCTCGCGCGGGATCCACTCGTACGTCACCCGGGCGGGCGGCAGGATCCGCGCGGCCTCCGCCGCGAGCGGCTTCATGTCCGGGTGCTTGATCTTCCAGCGGCCCGACATCTGCTCGACGACCAGCTTGGAATCCATCCGGACACGGACCCCGGCCTCGGGGTCGAGGGCCTTCGCGGCCTTCAGCCCCGCGATCAGGCCCTTGTACTCGGCGACGTTGTTCGTCGCCACACCGATGTACTCGGCCACCTCGGACAGGGGCTCGCCCGTCTTCGGGTCGAGCACGACCGCGCCGTACCCCGCCGGGCCCGGATTCCCCCGGGAGCCGCCGTCCGCCTCGACGACGAACTCCCGCATTACAGGCCCGACTCTGCGGTGCGGACCAGAATGCGGCGGCAGTTCTCACAGCGCAGCACCGTGTCCGGCGACGCCGCCTTGACCTCGTTCACCTCGGTGATGTTGAGCTCCAGCTGGCAGCCCTCGCACCGTCGCTGGTAGAGGCGGGCCGCGCCCACCCCGCCCTGCTGGACACGCAGCTTCTCGTACAGCTTCATCAGATCGGCAGGTACGGAGCCGCCCGCGACCTCGCGCTCCTTGGTGACCGAGGCGACCTCGCCGTCGATCCGCTCCTGCGCGGCGTCCCGGCGCGCGGTCGCATCGTCGAGCTTGGCCTGGACGGCGGAGACCCGCCCGGTCAGCTCGGAGACACGTTCCTGCGCGGACTCCCGGCGCTCCATGATCTCGAGGACGACGTCCTCGAGATCACCCTGGCGCTTGGCGAGCGAGACGATCTCTCGCTGCAGGTTCTCCAGGTCCTTGGGCGAGGTGACGGCGCCCGAGTCGAGGCGCTGCTGGTCGCGTACGGCGCGCTGGCGCACCTGGTCGACGTCCTGCTCCGCCTTGATCTGCTCGCGGGCGGTGTCGCTCTCCTCGGTCTGCGCGGCGACCAGCAGGTCGCGCAGCTGCGTGAGGTCCTTGGTGAGCGACTCGATCTCGGCGAGCTCGGGCAGCGAATTGCTCTTGTGGGCGAGCTGCGACAGTCGTACGTCGAGGGCCTGGACGTCGAGGAGTCGGATCTGGTCGGCGGGCGCGGCGTTCAGTTGGGGGCTCCAGGAGAAGAGGAATCGGAAGGGGCGCGCGAAGCGCTCCCGGGCAGTTCGGCGGCGGGGGCGATCTGGGCGGACCAGGGGTCGGTGACCGTGTGCGAGACGTGGACCCGAAGGCCCCAGCCGTGCCGGTCGGAAATCTCGTCGAGCTGGGCGGCGGCCTGCTCGCACCAGGGCCACTCGGTGGCCCAGTGAGCGGCGTCGACCAGCCCGAGGGGCGAATGCTGCGTGGCTTCGGAGGCCGGGTGGTGGCGCAGGTCGGCGGTGAGGAACGCATCCACACCCGCGGCCCGCACCTGGTCGAAGAGGCTGTCGCCGGAACCGCCGCTGACCGCGACGGTACGGACGACCGCGTCCGGATCGCCGGCGATCCGGACGCCCTGCGCGGTGCCCGGCAGTCGCTTCGCCGCGCGCGCTGCGAACTCCCGCAGCGTCTCGGGATGGTCCAGCTCGCAGATCCGGCCGAGGCCGCGGTGACCGCTCGGATCCGTGGCATCCGGCACCAGGGGGCGTACGACCCGGAGGTCGAGCGCGCCCGCGAGGGCGTCGGAGACTCCGGGGTCGGCGGTGTCCGCGTTGGTGTGCGCGACATGCAGGGCGATGTCGTGCTTGATCAGCGTGTGCACGACACGGCCCTTGAAGGTGGAGGCCGCGACCGTGGTCGTACCCCGCAAATAGAGCGGGTGGTGCGAGACGATCAGCTGGGCGCCGAGGCCGATCGCCTCGTCGGCGATCTCCTGCACCGGATCGACGGCGAACAGAACCCGGCTGACCTGGGCTTCCGGGTCCCCGCAGACCGTGCCGACGGCGTCCCACTGTTCGGCCCGCTCGGGAGGCCAGAGGGCGTCGAGCGCGGCGAGGACTTCCGACAGACGGGGCACGGGAACAGGTTACCCGCGCTCCGTGCTCCGTCGGCCTGGGAGCCTTGTTCGACCGCTGCCGCTGCTTGATCGAATACGTACGCGGAGTGTCGGACACGTGCCTGCCGCCGTCGGCGCGGGACAATCACGTGCTCCCGATCCGTGGCTCGGGAGCGCCCTGCTTCAGGCACCGCTGCCCCGCTGAGCACAATCGCCCCCTGCCCCTCAGGCGAATCCCCGCTCGGCCACCCTTATGTGTGAAGTGGGGTCTCACCTGTTGTTCGGCAGGAAGTGCGATACCTAGCTTCAGTCACCGGAGGTGACGTGCCGATGACAGCCTGTGCCATCGAGACCGCCACGGAGGACGGAACCGTGGGGAGTCCGGGATTCACGATGACCACGGACGGGACCTACGCGGCCCGGCTGGCGGGGGACGGAGAGGCCCTGTTCCCCGAGCGGTGGACGCTCGACGGACCCGAGCCGTATGCGGTGCCCCTGCCGCTCGGCCAGCCGGAGGAGCGCGACGCCGAGGTGCTGCCGCTGGCCGACGGGCGGGTGCTCATCCGGCGGCGGGTGGCGGGCAGGCATGCCTTCTCGCTGCTGTATCCGACGGGGCCCGGGACCGGTGAACTGCCGCTCGGCTGGATCGAGTCGGCGCAGCTGACGCTGCTGCCGCCGTCGCCGGACGGTGTGTGCGCCTACGCCCTGGCGCCGGGCGCGAAGTCCAGCTCTATCTGGCTGGTGGCGGGCGGCGCGTACGGACCCGAGCATGTCGCCGAGGTGCCGGGCCGCTGCTCGGGCGGGGTGTGGCTGGACCGTACGGGGCGGATGCTCGCCCTGGACCGGCAGTGGGACGAGGGTCCGGTCAAGGCGGTGGCGGTCGATCTGGAGCGGGGCGGGGAGGTGACGCCGCTGCTGCAGATCACCGAGGAGAGCGACGACCGGCTGCTGCTGGCGGAGCCGGACAGCGGACTGCTGCTGATCCGCTCGAACGCGCCGGGCCACGGCCGGCTGGGCTGGGGGGTGCTGGGGAGTCTGCGGCCGGTGCGCTTCCCGGAGTGTCTGCGGCTCGCGGACTGCGCGGTGACGCCGTTCGCCGTACAGCCGGGGCAGGCGCTGATGCCGGAGAGCTGCGCGGTGGCGCTGCGGATCGACGGGGCGGCGGGGAGCTGGCTCGGCCTGTGGCGTCCTTCGGGCCGGCGGCTGCATCAACTGGCCGCGCCGGACGGGTGGTTGGCGGGTGCCGGGCTGTGGAGCCGGGAGGGGGTGCTGCAACTGCCGTACACGACCCGGGCGGTGCCGTGCGGGGTGGCGCGGATCGACGGGCCGGCGGACCTCTTCGTACCTGAAGTGACGGACGGCAGGGCGGTGGTCACAGAACCGGCACAAGCGGAACGCGCAGGTGAGGAACCGTCCGGGGACGTCGGGACTCCTGTTGTGTGCAGGCCGGTTCCTTTGCAGCAGGCGCCTCTCACCGGGCGTACGGCCCCTGATTAAATTCTGGGGCCGGGCTGCTCACCGCACCGACCGTACGCCGGCGGTGACGGGTTCGTAGGTGTGGGCGGGGGCCCTGCGACACGTAATTCAGCGATCACGACGGGGTGACTTCCCACATGTCTGAAGCCCGAACCGACACGACCCAGGAGCGTCCGCACGGTGCGGCCGCCGTCCAGGCCGAAGCCGGCGGCGCCGGAAAGCACCGGGGCGGTGCGGCCACGACGGAGGAGTCTGCGACTCCGGCGCACGGGCGGCACCGCCGTCCCGGGGAGGTAGGCAGCGCGGTCGGGGGCGGAGCCCCGCGGCTCCGCCCCGGACCCCCGCTCCTCAATCGCCGGAGGGCTGAAACCGAGCCCGTCCGGCGATTGAGGCCGAGCCGGCCGCCGGACCGACCCGGTCACCCCCGCTTGAGCCCCAGAACCTCCGCCGCCGCGAACGTCTCCCCCGGTGGCCGGTCCGCATAGTGCGGGGTGAGCAGCGCGTCCAGCTCGTCGTAGCTGAACGCCTCCTTCGATGTGTCGAACTTCGCGGCCACCCTCGGCCGTTCGACGATCGCCACCATGCCGCCGTGCACGACGAGCAGCTGGCCGTTGACCTTGGCCGCCGCCGGAGAAGCCAGATAACCCACCAGCGGCGCGACGTGCTCCGGCGCCAGCGGGTCGAGCCCGCCGTCCACCGGTTCCGCGAAGCCCGCGAAGACGTCCTCGGTCATACGGGTCCTGGCCCGCGGGCAGATCACATTGGCCCTCACTCCGTACTTGCCCAGCGCCAGCGCCGTGGACGTGGTGAGGCCGACGATGCCGCCCTTCGCCGCCGCGTAGTTCGGCTGTCCCGCGGAGCCGGCGAGGAATGCCTCCGACGACGTGTTGACGATCCTGCCGTAGACCGGGCCGCCCGCCGCCTTGGAGCGCTCGCGCCAGTGGACCGCCGCGAAGCGGGTCGTGTTGAAGTGGCCCTTGAGGTGGACCCGCACGACCGAGTCCCACTCCTCCTCACTCATGGAGAAGACCATCCGGTCGCGCAGGATGCCCGCGTTGTTGACCAGGATGTCGAGCTTTCCGTGGCGGGAGACGGCCAGCTCGACAAGCTCACGGGCCTGCTCGAAGTCGGAGACGTCCCCCCGGTCGGCCACGGCGGAGCCGCCCGCCGCCCGGATCTCGGCGGCGACCTCCTCGGCCGGCGCGGCCGAGGCCTCTCCGGAGCCGTCGCGGCCGGGCCGGCCGAAGTCGTTGACGACGACGCTTGCGCCGAGCCGGGCCAGTTCCAGCGCTTCCGCGCGGCCGAGGCCGCGGCCCGCCCCGGTGACGATCGCGGACAGGCCCTCCAGTGGCAGAGACATCCGGTTCCCCTCAGATTTCGATGCAGGTACGCAGCGCCTCGCCCGTACGCATCTGGGCCAGCGCGTCATTGATCTCCGCGAGCCGCACCCGGTGGGTGATCAGCCCTTCGAGATCGATCCGGCCCGCGCGCCACAGGGCGATGGCACGCTCGTACGAGGTGAGTACGTCCCCGCCGCCGTACATGGACGGCAGGATCCGCTTCTCGTCGAAGAACAGCTCGAACATGTTGAGCTGAAGGAAGTCGTCCATGGCGCCCGCGCCGACGATGCACAGGGTGCCGCCGCGCCGGGTCGTCTCGTACGCGGTGCGGGCCGTCGCCGACTTGCCGACGACCTCGAAGACGTAGTCGAAGCCCTCGCCCGCGGTGAGCTCCTGCTTGGCGTCGGCCAGCTCGTCGGGCGAAACGGCCTCCGTGGCACCGAACTTGAGGGCTGCCTCACGTCGGCTCGCGACCGGGTCGACGGCGACGATCCGGGCCGCGCCCTTGAGCCTGGCGCCCTGGATCGCGGAGATGCCGACTCCGCCGCAGCCGATGACGGCGACCGAGGAACCCGCCGCGACATCAGCGGTGTTGATGGCCGATCCGAGGCCCGTGGTCACTCCGCAGCCGATCAGCGCGGCGATGTCGAAGGGCACATCGTCGGGGATCGGTACGGCGCAGCCCGCGTCGACGACGACCTCCTCGGCAAAGGTGCCGGTGCCCGCGAAGCCGAAGACATCGGAAGGGCTTGCGCCGGAACGCCTGAAGTTGGGGGTGCCCGCGTTCATGAAGCCGGCGAGACAGAGCTGGGTCTGGCCGCGTTTGCAGGCGGGACAGACACCGCACGCGGGCAGCCAGCACAGCAGCACCCGGTCGCCCTGCTTGAGGCCGCTCACACCGTCGCCGACGTCGATGATCTCGCCGGCACCCTCGTGCCCCGGGACGAAGGGCGCGGGCTGCGGCAGCACGCCGTTCATCGCGGAGACGTCGGAGTGGCACAGTCCGGTGGCCCGGACCCGGATCTTGACCTTTCCGGGGCCGAAGCCCACCGCCTCGATGTCGTCGAGGACTTCGAGCTTGTCCTGCCCTGTCTCGTGCAGTACGGCTGCGCGCACGGTGCGGCTCCCCTCAGGAGTGATCGGCTCAGAAGTGATCGACAATGGTGTCGGCGAGGACCGGCGCGTCGTCCCTCTCGACGGCCGTCACCGAGACCTGGACGCGGGCCGGTTCGAGGCAGCGCCACATCCTGATGCGCAGGGTCTCGCCGGGGAAGACCACCCCGGCGAAGCGTGTGGTGTACGAGCGGACGCGGGTGACGTCCCCGCCGAGCATCGTGTCGACGACCGCCTTGAGCGTCATGCCGTACGAGCAGAGCCCGTGCAGGATCGGCCGGTCGAAGCCGGCGAGCCTGGCGAACTCGGGGTCGGCGTGCAGCGGGTTGAAGTCGCCGGAGAGCCGGTAGAGCAGCGCCTGGTCCTCGCGGATGGCGCGCTCCACGGTCCGCTCCGGGGCGCGGCCGGGGAGTTCGATGCGCCGGGAGGGGCCGCGGTCGCCGCCGAAGCCGCCTTCTCCGCGTACGAAGATCTGGGCGTCGCTGGTCCACAGCGGGCCCTTGTCGTCGGCCGCTTCGGAGCGCAGGACGAGGATCGCGGCCTTGCCCTTGTCGTAGACCGCCGCGATGCGGGAGGTCGATACGGCCCGGCCTTCGACCGGGATCGGCCGGTGGATCTCGACGCTCTGTCCGCCGTGCAGTACGGATGCCAGGCCGATGTCGAGGCCGGGTCCGGTGAGCCCGCCGATGACGCCCATGCCCGCGCCGGCGACGGTGGCGAAGCTGGGCAGCACATGCAGCTTCGACTCGAGGGTGTAGCGCAGTTCGTCGGGGTCGGTGGCGGGTCCCGGGGTGCCCTGGAAGGAGCCGGAGCCGAGACCCAGGTGGTAGAGCAGGACGTCTTTGTGGTCCCAGCCGATCTCGGCGCTGCGGGGCTCCGCGGCGACGGCCTTGGCGGCATCAATGGGCATGAGGATGCTGCTCCTTGAGGAGTGGAAGACCTCGGCGCGGCCGTCCGCACCGTCGGCCGCACCGAGGTCGCACGGGACCGGCCCCGGCGCCCATTCTAGAACGCGTTCTAGGCCGATGGCCCCTATGTATAACGCAGGCCCCAGCACTTGTGAAGACTGCTGACGCCATGTCAGGAGCGGTCGCTCACCCAGGACATTTGTCACTGCCGAGTCCGTACATGCGCATCTGCCGGGACCCTGTGCCCGCTCCGTAGCGTGATCCACATGACGCAGACGCAGTTGCAGACGACAGACAGCGAGGCGGCGGTGAGCTTCGCGGGGGCGGCCAAGGTCTTCGGTGAGGTGCGCGCCCTTGACGGCATCGACCTCGGCATCCGGCGCGGCGAGACGGTCGCCCTGCTCGGCCGGAACGGCGCCGGCAAGTCCACCGCCATCAGCCTGATGCTCGGCCTGAACGACCCCGACGCCGGCCAGGTCCGGCTCTTCGGCCGCACCCCCGGGCACGCGGTGAGCGCCGGACGTGTCGGCGCGATGCTCCAGGACGGCCGCCCGATCCCCCGGGTGACCGTGCGCGAAGTGGTCACCTTCGTGGCCGCCACCTACCCGCGGCCGCTGCCGGTCGCCGAGGCGCTGGAGCTGGCCGGGCTCACCGAACTCGCGGACCGCCGCGCCGACCGGCTCTCCGGCGGCCAGGTCCAGCGCGTCCGCTTCGCCGTCGCGCTGGCCGGCAACCCGGAGCTGATCATCCTCGACGAGCCGACCGCGGCACTCGACGTCGAGGCGCGGCACGCCTTCTGGAGGTCGATGCGCGGCTACGCCGAGCGCGGTAACACCGTGCTCTTCTCCACCCACTACCTGGAGGAGGCCGACGACAACGCCGACCGGATCGTCGTCGTCGACCGCGGCAGGATCGTCGCCGACGGCACGAGCGAGGAGCTCAAGCGCTCGGCCGGCGGCAATCTCGTCTCCTTCGACCTGGCGGGCCACAGCACCGAGGGGCTCACCCTGCTGCCCGGCGTCGTCTCCGTGGAGGTACGGGGCGACCGTGCCCGGCTGCGTACGGACGACTCGGACGCGACCGTCGTCGCACTCGCCGCACTGGGCGCGATCCGTGGCCTCGAAGTCGCCCCGGTCTCCCTCGATGACGCCTTCCTCGCCCTCACCTCGACCTCGCCCGAACTGGAGACAGTGCGATGATCACCGCCTACCTCAAGCTGGAAGTGCGCCGCACGCTGCGCGACACCGGATTCGTGATCTTCGGCATAGGCATGCCGGTGATGATGTACCTGCTCTTCACCAACCTCGGCGAGAACGCCTCCGAGTGGAAGACCGCCTCCATGGTCGGCATGGCCGCGTACGGAGCGCTCGGCGCCGCCCTGTCCACCGGCGGAGGGGTGGCCGAGGACAAGGCACTCGGCTGGCTGCGGCAGTTGCGGATCACGCCGATGAGCCCGCGCCAGGTCGTCACCGGCCGCGCGCTCACCGGCACGGTGACCGTGCTGCCCGCGATCGTCGCCGTCCTCGCGGCCGGCGGTCTGCTCAACGGCGTACGGCTGGAGGCATGGCAGTGGGCGGCGCTGGCCGTGCTGCTCTGGCTCGGCGCGCTCCCGTTCACGCTCCTCGGCCTCGGCAACGGCTACCGGCTCTCCGCGCAGACGACGGGCGTGGTGAACATGGCCTGCAATCTGGGGCTCGCGGTCGTCGGCGGACTCTGGTTCCCGGTGGCCCTGTTCCCCGACTGGCTGCGCTCGCTGTCGCGGTACACCCCGGCCAACCGCTTCGCCGACCTGGGCTGGTCGACGACACAGGGCCACGCGCCCGGCCTCACCACGGTGACGGTGCTGCTGGGCTGGCTGCTGGTGTTCGGCTCGTACGCGGTGGTCTCATACCGTCGGGCCGCGAGGACGGCATGACGGGAGCGACGATGCGCGGGAAGAACGACTGGTACGCCGCGCGGATGGACGCCTGGAGGGCCAACCGGACCGGGCACCGGAAGGCCGGATGGCGGACCTGCGGGAAGGCCGGACAGCGGGGCGCCGAGGAGATGGGCCCGCCCAACGGCTTCGCCATGCTGCCGTGGCTGCTGATGGGGATGGGCGCCTTCTCCAACCTCCTCCAGGGAAAGACCCCGAACCCCTGGATCGGCGGCCTGGGCCTGCTCGTCTTCAACTCCCTCTACGTCTCGGTGGTGTTCCGCGCCTTCAACAAGGAGGCGCGGGAGGCGCCCGCCACCCGCCGGCTGCTGGTGGCGATGACCGCGGTCACCTGTGGCCTCGCCATCGGGTACGGCGGCAGCTGGCTGCTCTTCTTCCCGCTCCTCGGCCTGGCCGTCGGCTCGGTCGTGCGGGGCCGCGGGCTCGGCCCGACCGTGCTGGGCCTGAGCGCCCTGGCCGGGGTGATCGCCGGGGTGCGGGACGGCTGGGGTGCGGTCAATGTCGCGTACGGGACGTTCATCTCCGGCATGGTGACCGCCGCCATCCTCGCCCTGTCCGAGACCGTGCGTGAACTCCGGGACACCCGGCAGGAGCTGGCCCGCACCGCCGTCGAGAAGGAACGGCTGCGGTTCTCCCGCGATCTGCACGATCTGCTCGGCCACACCCTCTCGGTGATCGTGGTCAAGTCGGAGGCCGCGCGCCGCCTCGCCCCGCGCGACATGGAGTCCGCGATCATCCAGATCACGGACATCGAGTCGGTGGGCCGCCAGGCCCTCACCGAGATACGCGAGGCGGTGACCGGCTACCGCGAGGGGAGCCTCGCCACCGAACTGGACCGGGCCCGCTCGGCGCTCACGGCGGCAGGCATCGAACCGGTGGTCCGCCAGTCGGGCCCGCCGCTCGAACCGCAGACGGCGGCACTGCTGGGCTGGGTGGTCCGCGAGGCGGTGACCAATGCGGTACGCCACAGCGGCGCGGCCCGCTGCGAGATCGCCCTGGAGGGCACGCCGGAGCGTGTGCGCCTCACCGTCGCCGACGACGGGCGGGGCGCGGAGGCCGTGCCCGCCTCGTCCGGCGGCACGGGTCTGAAGGGGCTGAGCGAACGCCTGTCGGTCTCGGGCGGCTCCCTGGAGGCGGGTCCTTCTCCCCGGGGCGGTTTCCGGGTTCGGGCCCAACTCCCCGTGGACGCGGTCCAGTCGGCGCCGAGCTGCTGATCGCCCTGGGGCCGGGACCGCTTTGACCTGCTACGCATCGCAGCCGAACCCCCCGATCCGCCCTACCCTTACGCCGTGGAAGAGATGCCCCGGGATCACCGGCCCGCCAAGTCCGTACGCGTACTCCTCGCCGAGGACCAGGGCATGATGCGCGGCGCGCTCGCCCTGCTCCTCGGGCTGGAGCCGGACATCGAAGTCGTCGCACAGGTCGCCCGGGGCGACGCCATCGTCGACACCGCGCTCACCACGCGCCCCGACGTGGCCCTCCTCGACATCGAACTGCCCGGCCGCAGCGGCCTCGACGCGGCCGCAGACCTGCGGGACGAGGTCCCCGACTGCCGGGTACTGATCCTCACCACCTTCGGGCGCCCCGGCTATCTGCGCCGCGCGATGGAAGCCGGAGCCGCGGGCTTCCTGGTCAAGGACGGGCCCGTGGAGGAACTGGCCGGGGCGATCCGCAGGGTCCTGACCGGCGAGACGGTCATCGACCCGGCCCTGGCCGCGGCGGCCCTGAGCGCGGGCCCGAGCCCGCTCACCGCGCGCGAGCGGGAGGTCCTGAACGCATCGGTGGACGGGGCGACCGTGTCCGACATCGCGGGGACGCTGCATCTGTCCGAGTCGACGGTACGGAACTACCTGTCGTCGGCGATCGGCAAGACGGGCACGCGCAACCGCATGGAGGCGGTGCGGGCGGCGCGGCAGCAGGGCTGGCTGTAACCCCGGGGCTCCGCCGGAACATTCAAGCCCGGCGACTACCGGGGGCTCCGCCCGAACATTCAAGCCTGTCCGACGATTGAGGACACGCCCGAAGGGCGTACGGGGTCCGGGGTGGAGCCCGGCTACGACTCCGCCCGCCGCGGCAGCCAAAGCACCATCAGCACGGCCGCCGCCAGCAGCAGCCCCGTCCCCGTACGGAACGCCAGCGCATACCCGGCCGTCAGCGCCTCCGGATCCGTGCCGCCCGCCGTTCGCGCCGCCGCGACCGTGGACAGAACGGCGAGGCCCAGCGCGCCGCCCATCGTGCGCGAGGTGTTGATCAGCCCCGCGACCAGGCCCGCGTCGCCCGGCCCCGCGCCCGATGTGGCGAGCGAGGCGAGCGGCGTCGCGGCGAGTCCGACGCCGGCCATCATCAGGATGCCGGGGCCGAGGATCGAGGTGAGGTACGTGCCGTCGGCGGTCATGGTGGTCTGCAGGCCGAAACCGGTCGCGGCGACCAGCGCGCCGATGACGGCGACGTTCCTGGCACCGGCCCTGGCCATCAGCCGGGGTGCCAGCTTCGAGCCGACGATCACGCTCAGCGAGCTGGGGATGAGCGCCAGACCCGCCTGGAACGGCGTGTAGCTCAGCACATTCTGCGCGTACACCGTCATGAAGAACCACATCGCGAAGGACGCCGAACCGCAGACCAGCATCGCCACGTTCGCCGCGGAGACCGCCCGCGACCGGAACACCTTCAGCGGCATCAGCGGCGCCGCGGTCCGCTTCTCCACCGCCACGAAGACCCCTAGCACCGCAAGCCCGCCGAGCAGCGGCAGCAGTGTGGCGGGCGCGGTCCAGCCCGACTCCTCGGTCTGCACGATGCCGTAGGCGACCGCCGCGAGGCCGCCGGTGACCAGCACCGCGCCCGGCAGGTCGAGCCGGCGGCCGTCGCCCGCCCGGCTCTCGGTGAGCCGGATCGCCGCGACCACCAATACCAGAGCACCGAACGGCACATTGATCAGCAACACCCAGCGCCAGGACAGCAGATCGGTGAGGGCGCCCCCGACGAGCCCGCCGGCCGCGCCGCCCGCCGCGCCCACCGCCGTCCAGGTGGCGATCGCCCGGGCCCGCGCGGGGCCCGGCGGCACAGCCGCCGTCACGATGGTCAGGGTCGCCGGGGCGAGCACGGCCGCGCCCAGGCCCTGTACGGCGCGGGCTGCGAGCAGCTGCCAGCCCTCCTGTGCGAGCCCGCCGGCGACGGACGCTGCAGTGAACAGGCCGAGCCCGACGAGGAACATCCGCTTGCGGCCGAAGATGTCAGCGGCCCGGCCGCCGAGCAGCATGAAGCCGGCGAAGGCGATGGAGTACGCGTTGAGCACCCACTGCAGGCCGGTCGTGGAGAGCCGGAGGTCGGCGCGCATCGAGGGGAGCGCGACATTGACCACGGACACGTCGAGGACGACGAGGAACTGGCCGGCGCACGCGGCGAGAATCACCGCCCAGGTACCTGAGGACCGGGCGGCGGATGCCGGTATGAGGGGCTGCTGGACGTCCGAGGAGGCTTGGGCCATGACGGTCATGGTCGCAGCCACCCGGCGGTCCGTACATCGGTAAATCGATGTACGGACCAGGGGCCCGCCGGACCTAGGACCTCCGCAGCAGTGTGACGACCGCGGCCCCGCCGAGCCCGATGTTGTGCGCGAGCCCGATCCGCGCCCCGTCCACCTGCCGCGGACCCGCCTCGCCCCTCAGCTGCCGCACCAGCTCGGCCACTTGGGCCAGTCCGGTGGCGCCCAGCGGATGCCCTTTGGAGATCAGGCCGCCCGACGGATTGACCACCCATCGTCCGCCGTAGGTCGTCGCACCGCTCTCCACCAGCTTTCCGGACTCGCCGTCCGGGCACATGCCCAGCGCCTCGTAGGTGAGCAGCTCATTGATGGAGAAGCAGTCGTGCAGCTCCACGACGTCGACGTCCTCGATGCCGAGTCCGGAGCTCTCGAAGACCTGCCGACCGGCCGCCCGGGACATCGGCTTGCCGACGACGTCGATGCAGGAGCCGGACGCGAAGGATTCGCCGGTGTCGGTGGTCATCGACTGCGCCGCGATCTCCACGGCCTTGTCGTGGAGCCCGTGCCGGACGACGAAGCGCTCGGAGACGACGACCGCGGCGGCCGACCCGTCGGAGGTGGGCGAGCACTGGAGCCTGGTCAGCGGCCGGTGGATCGTCTTCGCCGCGAGAATCTCGTCGACCGAATAGACCTCCCGGAACTGGGCGTCGGGGTTGCCCGCCGAGTGCTTGTGGTTCTTGGCGCCGACGGCGGCGAGCTGCGCCTCGGTGGTGTCGTACCGCTCCATGTGCTCGCGGGCGGCGTTGCCGAAGATCTGGGCGGTGGGGGGACTCGCCCCGAAGCCGTGCCCGGCGGCCATGACGCCGTAGTGCCGGGCGACGGGTGAGGTCTCGAAGGCGCTGCCGCCGGAGCCCGCGCCGAGCGCCCCGCGGGTCATCTTCTCGAAGCCCAGCGCCAGTACGCAGTCGCTGATACCGCCCTCGACGAACTGCCGCGCCATCATCAGCGCCGTCGAGCCGGTCGCGCAGTTGTTGTTGACGTTGTAGACGGGCACGCCGGTCAGACCGAGTTCGTACGCGGCCCGCTGGCCCGCCGTCGATGCCTGGAAGCAGTAGCCGACAGGCACCTGCTCGACGAGGTCGTACGAGATCCCGGCGTCGGCCAGCGCCTGCGTCCCCGCCTCCTTCGCCATGTCCCAGTACTGCCACTCGCGGGTCTCGGGCTTCTCGAATTTCGTCATCCCGGCGCCGACGATGTAGCTCTTCATTGCGTACTCCTTCAGTCCCGCGGGAGGCCGAGGATGCGCTCGGCGACGACATTGAGCTGGACCTGCGTGGTGCCGCCCGCGATGGTCAGACAGCGCGACATGAGGAAGCCGTGCACAGCCCGCTCACCGGCTCCTTCGCACAACGCGCCCTCGGGGCCGAGCAGTTCGAGACCCAGCTCGGCGACCTTCTGCTGATGGGAGGTCTGGAGGAGTTTGCGTACGCTCGCGCCCGCCCCCGGCTCCAGGCCCGACACCTGCTGCAGAGTGGTCCGCAGGCCGATGCAGGCGAGCGCGTGCGCCTCGGCGGCGATGGCTCCGATACGGCACCGACAGGCCCCGTCCGCCTCGGCCGCCCGCGCGATCAGCGCCTCGAGTCCCGTGTCGAAAGTCAACTGGTGGGCCATGTGCACGCGTTCGTTGCCGAGAGTGTTGCGGGCGACCTTCCAGCCGTCGTCGACCTGCCCGACCACGGCGTCGTGCGGGAGCAGCGCCCCGTCGAAGTACACCTCGTTGAAGAGCGACTCCCCGGTGATCTCCTTGAGCGGCCGGATGTCGATCCCCTCGGTGTTCTTCATGTCCACGAGGAAGTACGTCAGTCCCTGATGCTTGGGAGCCGCCGCATTCGTGCGGGCGAGCAGGATCCCGTAGTCGGCCCACTGCGCGGCGCTCGTCCACACCTTCTGGCCGGTGATCCGCCAGCCGTCGCCGGTCCGTTCGGCCCGCGTGCGCAGCGACGCCAGATCGGACCCGGCGCCCGGCTCCGAGAACAGCTGGCACCACCGCAGCTCGCCGCCCAGGGTCGGCCCCAGGAACCGCTCCCGCTGTGCCGGACTCCCGTACGCGATGAGCGAGGGCACCACCCACGTCGCGATCCCGAGGCCGCCGGTCCGCACCCCGGCGGCCCTCAGCTCCTCCTGTACGACGAGCTGCTCGAGGGGTCCGGCGCCGCGGCCGTACGGCTTCGGCAGATGCGGGGCGGCATACCCGGTGGGGGCAAGGGCCCGGCGTGCGGCAGCGGGATCGAGACCCCGCACGCCCTCGGCCGCCGCCCGCGCCGCACCCCGGTACCTCTGCGCCTCCGCGGGCAGCTGAAGGCGCAGCTCGCGCCGCGCTCCCCGTGCCGCGAGCCGCACGGCCCGCAGCCGGTGGCTGTCACCGGGGCCCAGCAGCTGACGCGCGACAAGCGCCCGCCGCAGATACAGATGCGCGTCGTGCTCCCAGGTGAAGCCGATTCCGCCGAGCACCTGGATGCAGTCCTTGGCGCAGCTGTACGCGGCGTCCAGCGCGCTCCCGGCGGCGAGCGAGGCCACCAGGCCCCGTACGCCCGGGCACTCGTCCACCGCGCGCGCCGCGTCCCACGTCAGCGCCCTCGCCTGCTCGACGCGCACCAGCATGTCGGCGCAGAGATGCTTGATCGCCTGGAACCGCCCGATGGGCTGTCCGAACTGCTCGCGCACCTTCGCGTACTCGGCGGCGGTCTCCAGCGACCGTGCCGCCACCCCGCAGGCCTCCGCCGCGAAGAGCACGCCGGCCAGATCCCGTACGAGCGCGGTGTCGACCGTGAGGACCCGCGGCTGCGGGACGACGACCCCGTGCGCCGCCACCTCGGCGGTCGGCCGGGTCGGATCGGCACTCTCATGGGCGCGTATCGCGAGCGCTTCCGCGTCCACGGCGGCCCAGACCGTGCCGTGCGCCGTCTCTGCGGCGAGCAGCAGCAGATCGGCCTGCGCTCCGGCGAGGACGGGCGGTGCGGTCCCGTCGAGCAGGTAGCCGCCGTCGACGGCGACGGCGGTGAGAGTGCCGGTCCCGAGCGCCACGGCCCCGATCCGCCGGCCGTCCGCGAGCGCGGCGACCAGCTCGTCCCGGCCCGAGCGCCGCAGTATCTCGGAGGCGAGGACGCTCACGAGATACGGCCCCGGCAGCACGCCCCGTCCCGTCTCCTCCAGGACGACGGCCAGATCGAGGAGCGTGCCGCCTGCGCCGCCGTACTCCTCGCGGAGATGAACGCCGAGGAGCCCCTGCTCGGCGGCGCCGTCCCAGTGGCCGGGGCGGCCGACCGCGCTGGAGGGCACATCGAGGTGTTTGCGCACCTCTTCGGGCGGCACCGCGCGTGCCATCCAGCCGCGTACGGACCGGGCCAACTCCCGCTGCTCCTGCGTGATTCCGATGCCCATGGGCGGCAGACTAGAACACGTTCCAATCTGACGGTAGGTCAGACGACGGGCTTCCTGTCCGCGCCGTGCGCGGGATACGGCACCATGGGCGGCCAGGACACCTGTACGACCAGGAGGAACCATGGCCGCCGCGCCCAAGCCGGAGACCCTCGCCGCCTTCGAGGCGGCCAAGGGCTTCATGCCCGTGACCGAGGGCCTCGCCCTCTACGCGGCCGCGGCGGAGGCGGGCGCGCTCGGGCTGCCGCTGCTCGAGGTGGGCACCTACTGCGGGCGCTCGACCATCCTGCTCGCCGACGCCGCCCGCGAGGCGGGCACGACGGCCGTCACGGTCGACCACCACCGGGGCAGCGAGGAACAGCAGCCGGGCTGGGACTACCACGACCCGACCGTCGTCGACCCGGAGGTCGGCGAGATGGACACGCTGCCGACCTTCCGCCGCACCCTGCACAAGGCCGGCCTCGAGGACCACGTCATCGCCGTCGTCGGCCGCTCCCCGCAGGTCGCGAAGATCTGGGGCACACCGCTCGGCCTGGTCTTCATCGACGGCGGCCACACCGACGAGCACGCGGGCGGCGACTACGAGGGCTGGGCGCCACATGTCGCCGACGGCGGCATGCTGGTGATCCACGACGTCTTCCCCGACCCGGTCGACGAGTGGACCGGTCAGGCCCCGTACCGCGTCTACCTCAGGGCACTCGCGTCCGGCGCGTTCACCGAGGTCTCGGTGACCGACTCACTGCGCGTCCTGCGGCGTACCGGAACGGGGATCTGAGCGGCCGGGCTAGCATCGCGAGGGTGTCGTACGACGAGAACTGGCCTCCCACACCGCCGCGCCGCTCCGGCCGCGGCAATCTCACGATCGCGATTGCCGCGCTGGTGCCGACCGCGCTGGCGGGCTGGCTCGTCTGGGAGTCGATGAGCGGCCCGGACGAGAACGAGCCGCCGAAGGCGCTGCCGAGCCGGTCGGCCGCCGTCGGCAAGCCCGCCCCTCCGATCACGCCGTCGCCGTCGGCCACCTCCACCACCGCCTCACCCGCACCCTCGCCGTCGAAGGGGAAGGCCGGAGCGTCGGGACCGCTCGCCGGCAGGGTGGTGGTCGTCGACCCAGGACACAATCCCGGCAATTTCCAGCACACGAGCGAAATCAACAAACTCGTGGATATCGGAACCAATCGCAAGGAATGCGACACGACGGGCACGTCCACCAACGCCGGTTACACCGAAGCCGAATTCAGCCTCGATGTTTCACAACGTCTTCGCACGCTGCTCGAGAAGCAGGGCGCGACGGTGAAATTCACTCACACCGACGACCGGCCGTTCGGCCCCTGTGTGGACGAACGGGCACGGATCGGCAACAAGGCCGGGGCCGATGCGGTGATCTCCATTCACGCCGACGGCTCGGCCACCGGCAACCGCGGCTTCCATGTGATCCTTCCCGCCCTGGTCAAGGCGGGTGCGGCGGACACCGCGAAAATCGTCGGCCCCTCGCGCGACCTCGGCGAGCGGATCGCCGGAAAGTTCGTACGCGCGACCGGCAGCGCGCCCTCCAACTATGTGGGCGGCGGCACCGGGTTGGACGTGCGCGAGGATCTCGGCGGCCTCAACCTGTCCACCGTGCCCAAGGTGTTCATCGAATGCGGCAATATGCGTGACCCGAAGGATGCCGCTCTGCTGACAAGCTCCAACTGGCGGCAGAAAGCGGCACAGGGAATGGCGGACGGCATCAGCAGCTACCTCGACCGGTAACTCCTGTACCCGGCAGACGGCCGGATCGGGCAGACGATAGATTCACCTCTACGATGGGGAGTCACCCCCGAGCTCCGTGCCGTGCACACCGCCGCAACGGCGGCAGCGACGACCGCCCCGATGACACGACCGACGAAGGACTTTTACGTGAACATCCGCTCCCTCACTCGAGGCGATGGCGTGGTGATCGGAGCAGCGGTGTTGCTGTTCATCGCCTCGTTCCTCGACACGTTCGACTGCTCCGGCAGCAACTGCGACGGCGTGCCGAACGCCTGGGACAACGGTTCCCTGCTCCTGAGTGTCTACTTGGCCGGCATCATCGGCGCCGCACTGATCGTCATCTCGCGCGGGCTGCCGCAGCCGCCGAAGGTCATCGGGCTCGACCTCGGCCAGCTCGGCGTCGCCCTGACCGTCTTCACGGCGTGGAGCTCGCTCGGCGCGATCTTCGACCCGGCGGGCTCCCTGGATGTCGGCAGCAGTGTCGACGCCGGCACCGGCCTCATTCTCGGCTTCATCGCCGCGCTCGTCCTGGCCGCCGGCGCGGTCTGCTCGCTCATCGTCCCGGCGTTCAAGGCCCCGCTCCTCGGCGCCCCGAAGCCGGCCGCGCAGCCGTACGGCGCGCAGCCCGGTATGGCCGGCGGCTACGGCTACCCGGGTGCCCAGCAGCAGCCCTACGGCGCGCAGCCCGGCCAGCCCCAGCCCTACGGCGCCCAGCCGGGCCAGCAGCAGTCGGCCCCGGCCGCGCCGCAGAACGCCGGTGGCGCCGCGGACTTCACGCCGTTCTGGTTCGCGGTGCCGGTGGCCCGTCCGCTGTACGGCGAGGACGGTTCGCCGACGCCGATCGCCGAGCTCGCTCCCGGCACCTGGTACCTCGCGGTCGAGCAGCGCGGTCCCGGCCTGGTGGCCCAGACGCAGGACGGCCGTCGTGGCGTGCTTCAGGACACCTCGGGTATCCAGCGCGGCTGACGCACACCGCGCAAGCGGCTGCGCGAACGGTCCGCAGAGCGGCCCCTCGCCCTTCCGGGCGGGGGGCCGTTGGCGTACCCTGACGAGCCGTCAGAAAGGTATCGCTGGAGGGGACACGGCATGCGACTCGGACTCGCTCTCGGGTACTGGGGCCGCGGCCCCGACCCCGCCCATCTCGATCTCGCGCGCGAGGCCGAGCTCCTGGGCTACGACTCCGCATGGACGGCGGAGGCCTGGGGTTCCGACGCCTTCACCCCGCTGACCTGGATCGCGGCGCACACCACCCGGATCCGACTCGGCACGGCGGTGGCGCAGATGGCCGCCCGTACGCCCACCGCCACCGCGATGCACGCACTCACCCTGGACCACCTGTCCGGCGGCCGGATGATGCTCGGACTCGGCCTGTCGGGGCCGCAGGTGGTGGAGGGCTGGTACGGGCGGCCCTTCCCGAAGAGCCCGCTGACGGCGACCCGCGAGTACGTCGATGTGATCCGCCAAGTCCTCAGGCGCGAGGCCCCTGTCGAACTGGCGGGCCGCTTCCACTCCCATCCGTACCGAGGAGAGGACGCCAGTGGCTTCGGCAAAGCGCTCAAGCCGATCACGCATCCGCTGCGCGCCGGGCTGCCGCTGCTGCTGGGCGCGGAGGGTCCGAAGAACATCGCCCAGACGGCGCGTATCGCCGACGGCTGGCTGCCGCTGTACTGGTCGCCGATGCGCACGGACGTCTACGAGGCCTCGCTCAGCGGCATCTCCGACGGGTTCATGATCGCGCCGATGGTCCGCTCCCAGGTCTGTGCGGATGTGGCGGAGGGCCTGCTGCCCGTGAAGGCGATGCTCGGCTTCTATATCGGCGGCATGGGCCACGCGGCGCGGAACTTCCACGCCGATCTGATGGCCAGGATGGGCTTCGAGTCCGAGGCCCGCCGTATCCAGCAGCTGTTCGCCGACGGCCGCCGCGACGAAGCCGTCCATGCCGTCCCCGACGCCTTCGCCGACGAGATCTCGCTGGTCGGTCCGCGTGAGCGGATCGCGGAACGCCTGGAGTTGTGGCGCAAGGGCCCGGTCACGGACCTGCTGGTGACGGCTCCGGACCCGCACACCCTGCGCGTCCTGGCGGAGCTGAACTCCTAGCCCCGCTCCGCGTCCGCGCCGAGCGATTGCCGCCTGCCACCGTGCGGAAGCATCCGGAAGGGCCTGACTGGTTTCACGCGCTCACAAGCGGTAACCCGATGCCCATGAGTCCTCGTCATCACAACGGAACGAATCAGGCCGCGACGGTCATCATGATCGTTGCCGATGTCATGGCCGTCATCCTCGGCCTCTGGATCCTGATGTACCTGCTGGACGCCAACCGCGCCAACGACCTGGTGAACTTCGTCCAGGACACCGCGCGCTGGCTCGCCGGCTGGTCCTACGACCTGTTCACCTTCGACGAAGCCTGGGCGCGCGTCGTCGCCGGCTACGGCCTGGCGGCGGTGGTGTACCTCTTCATCGGCCACGCGGTGGCGGGCCGGCTGCGACGCCACTAGAGCATGTCCTCGAGCAGCGCCGAGGGGCTGACATTGCCCCTCGGCGCTCAAGGAGGCGCGGCCCGGGGCGGAGCCCCGTCTCCGGGCCCTAGCAGCAGTCGGGAACGAGCCCCTTCGGCAGTCGTTCCCCGCTGAAGACCGCGGTGGTCGCCTCGTCGCCCCCGAGGGCGGCCACCGCCAGCAGCAGCGAACCCGCTGTCCAGGTGGTGAGTTCCTCCGGCCACATGGCCCGGTCTCCCTCGAAGACGTACCCCGTCCAGTACATGCCGCCCTCGGCGCGCAGATGCTGGATGGACTGAAGGATCTCCAGCGCCCGGTCGGACTCGCCCATCACCCACAGCGCCAGGGCGAGTTCACAGCTCTCACCGCCGGTCACCCACGGGTTGGGCAGCACGCACCGTACGCCGAGGCCCGGTACGACGAAGTCGTCCCAGCCCTCCTCGATACGGGACTTGGCCTCCGGGCCGGTCAGCGCACCGCCGAGGACGGGGTAGTACCAGTCCATCGAGTAGCGGCTCTTGTCGAGAAAACGCTCGGGGTGCCGGCGGATCGCATGCGCGAGGGCGCCCGCCGCCAGCTCCCAGTCGGGCTGCGGCTCCTCGCGCTCCTCGGCGATCGCCAGCGCGCAGCGCAGCGCCTGGTGGACCGACGAACTACCCGTCAACAGCGCGTCATTGACCGGCGTCCCGTCCGCCTCCCGCTTCCAGCCGATCTGGCCGCCGGGCTGCTGCAGCGCCAGTACGAACTCGATCGCGGCGAAGACGGCCGGCCACATCCGGTCGAGGAACATGTCGTCGCCGGTGGCCAGGTAGTGGTGCCAGACGCCGACGGCGATGTACGCGCAGAAGTTGCTCTCGCGGCCCCGGTCGGTGGGTCGGTCCGCCTCGCCGTCGTGGTACGCGGCGTACCAGGATCCGTCCGCGTTCTGATGCCGCCTCAGCCATTCGTACGCGCGGGCCGCGGCCTCGTGCTCGCCCGCCGCGTCCAGCGCCATGGCCGCCTCGGTGTGGTCCCACGGGTCGAGGTGATGCCCTCTGAACCACGGGATCGCGCCGTCCTCGCGCTGCAGGGCGAGTATCCCGGCAACGGTCTCGAGGGCTTCCTCCGATGTGAGGACCCCGGGCAGGACAAGGTGTTCTGTACGGCCGGGGCCGCTCCTGGACACAGTCACTTGGCGGCCACTGCGGGCAGGTGCGGCTTGGTCGCGTACGCCACGAAGCTCTTGCCGATCAGCGGGTTGAGCGCCTGCTCGGCGAGCCGCGTGGCCAGCGGCTTCTTCATGATGTCCCAGACCAGCAGCTGGTGGTACGCCTTGACCGGCAGGGCCTTGTCGTTGTCGACGCCGAAGGCGCACTTGAGCCACCAGTACGGCGAGTGCAGCGCGTGTGCGTGGTGCGTGCCGTACGGCTTGAGGCCGGCTTCCTTCATCTTGCCGAGCAGCTCGTCGGCCTTGTAGATACGGATATGGCCGCCCTCGACCTCGTGGTACGCGTCGCTCAGCGCCCAGCAGATCTTCTCGGGGCCGTAGCGCGGCACCGTGACGGCGATCCGCCCGCCGGGCCTCAGCACCCGCACCATCTCGGCCAGCACACCCTTGTCGTCCGGGATGTGCTCCATGACCTCGGAGATGATCACGACGTCGAAGGACTCGTCGGGGAACGGCAGATTGAGCGCGTCGCCCTCCATGGCGGTGGCGGTGGCACCCTCCGGGGCCTCCCCGGCCTCCTTCATCGCGGCGAACCACTTCGCGACCTCGCGGATCTCCTCGCCGTTCTGGTCGAGGGCCACGACCTGCGCACCGCGCCGGTAGCACTCGAACGCGTGCCGGCCTGCGCCGCAGCCCAGATCGAGCACGCGGTCGCCTGCGGCGAGCGGGAAGCGGGAGAAGTCGACGGTCAGCACGAAGACCTGCTTTCGCGGTCGGGGGTTCGAGTACGCGGGTCCGCAGTGCGGTCCGGATTCATGAGCCTGCGGCCCACACTTATGGCCGCGGGGCGGCCGGGACACCGGGCCGCGGAGGGGGCCGGTGCCTGTGGCGCGGAGCGCCCAGGATGCCGGGAACCGGTACCGGCCCGGGTACGCCGCGCCTGGTGGAGGCGGGTCACCGGGCGACCCCCCGCGCCGCGGACCGGGGCTCGCGGCTGGCGATCGCCTCGCGGTAGTGCTCGGCCGTACCGATCGCCGCCTGCCTCCAGGTGAACCGCGCCAGCACCCGCTTCCGGCCCGCCGCCCCCAGCCGTACGCGCAGCGCCTCGTCACCCAGCAGCCTGCCCAGAGCCGCGGCGAGCGCACCCGCGTCGCCCGGCGGCACGGCCAGGCAGGTCTCCCCGTCCGGGCCCGCGACCTCGGGGATCGCGCCGCCGGTCGTGGCGAGAAGCGGCGTGCCCGTCGCCATCGCCTCCGCGGCGGGCAGCGAGAAGCCCTCGTACAGCGAGGGCACACACGCGATTTGCGCACTGCGCACCAGGTCGACCAGTTCGGCGTCGGAGATGCCCTTGACGAACTCGACGGCGTCCTCGAGGCCGTACCGCTCGATCAGCTGCGCGACGGGTCCGTCCTCCGCGCGTTTGCCGACGACGACGAGATGCGCGGCGGGATGCTCCGTACGGATCTTCGCCAGGGCCTCGACAAGATGGACCAGGCCCTTGAGCGGGACGTCCGCGCTGGAGGTGGTGACGATCCGGCCGGGGATCTCCGCGACCGCCGGGTTTGGCGAGAAGAGGTCGGTGTCGGCCCCGATATGGACGACATGGACGCGGTCGGCTCGTACGCCGAGGTGATCGACGATCTCCTGCTGCGAGGAACCGGAGACGGTGAGCACCGAAGGCAGCCGGCGCGCGACCCGCTTCTGCATCCGCGTGAAGCCGTACCAGCGGCGTACGGATGCGCGCCTGCGCCAGCCGTCCGCCGCGTCCAGGTCCAGCTGCCGGTCGACCGTGATCGGGTGGTGAATGGTGGTGACCAGCGGTGCGCCGAGGTCGCCGAGCAGCCCGTACCCGAGCGTCTGGTTGTCGTGGATGACGTCGAACTCGCCACGCCGCGCGGCCAGATGGCGCCGGGCGCGCAGCGAGAAGGTCAGCGGCTCGGGAAAGCCGCCGGTCCACATGGTCGCGACCTCGAGCGCGTCGATCCAGTCGCGGTACTCGTCGCGCTTCGGCGTACGGAACGGGTCCGGGCTCCGGTACAGGTCGAGGCTGCCCAGTTCGGTGAGCGGCACGCCGTCGTCGAGTACGGGAAAGGGCTGCGCGCCGATCACCTCGACGCTGTGGCCGAGGCGGGCGAGCTCGCGCGAGAGATGCCGTACATAGACGCCCTGGCCGCCGCAGAAGGGGTTGCCCTTGTAGGTGAGGAGCGCGATGCGCAGCGGCTCGTCACCGCCGCCTGACCTGCCCGGACGAGGGCCGGCCTCTATGGCCTCAGCGGTCACTCACGGCCCCCTTCTCACTGCCTCTTCGCCGGAGCGTAACCGCTCGCGCTAATCTAGAACAAGTTTCAGACTTGATCGCTCAAGGAGCTTCGAATCTACCGGCAGGTAGCGCTGCTGTAAGGGCCGGATCAGGTGATTCGCGCCACGACGGAGGCCCTGCCATGCTGTGCGATCCGGACTCGTACATGGAACGGGACATATGACAGCCGAAGCCAAGCCGGTGGTGCCCGCGTCGCCGCCCCTGACGGAACGCCAGGAGGCGCGCCGGCGTCGCATCCTGCACGCCAGCGCTCAGCTGGCCAGCCGAGGCGGCTTCGACGCGGTACAGATGCGCGAGGTCGCCGAGTCCTCGAGCGTCGCGCTCGGCACGCTCTACCGCTACTTCCCCTCCAAGATCCATCTGCTGGTCGCCACCATGCAGGACCAGCTCCAGCACATGCACACGACTCTGCGGAAGAAGCCGCCGGGCGGGGACAGCGCGGCGGAGCGGGTTGCCGAGACCCTGATGCGGGCCTTCCGCGCGCTCCAGCGCGAACCGCATCTCGCGGACGCGATGGTGCGGGCGCTGACCTTCGCGGACCGCAGCGTCAGCCCCGAGGTGGACACGGTCTCCCGCCAGACCACGGCGATCATCCTGGACGCCATGGGGCTGGAGAATCCGACACCCGAGCAGCTCTCCGCGGTCCGCGTGATCGAGCACACCTGGCACTCGGCGCTGATCACCTGGCTCTCGGGGCGCGCCTCGATCGCACAGGTGAAGATCGACATCGAGACGGTGTGCCGGCTGATCGATCTGACGACCCCGCCCGGGCCGGTCAAGGGCCGGGGCTAGACGGCTTTCGGGCACCGCGCCGGGGCCGGGCCGTCAGGCCGGAGTTCGCCGGACACTTCCCGCCACACCAGTGGTCGCGGCCGCCCATCGCGCCCCGCGCACGTCTCTCCCCAACCGGCGGCAGGCGGGCCGGACTCCCGTTCGACCGCCCCAGGGGTCTCGATGGCAACGCGCGTGCGCCGGTTGCACACTCCGGGGTTCACGCGCGGCACGTGCGCCCCCCTTGCCCCCCCTTGGCTTGTTCTGCGACTGCATGAGGACGGAAGCCAGCCAAGAATGTTCGTTCGCGCCGGACGGGGCATCCGGTGAGCGGTGAACGGTCAACTGATGGGGGACAGAACGTGATCCGGGTACTTCTCGTGCACGATGTCGGTATGTTGCGGTCGGCGCTGGCGGAGAGACTCGCCGGAGAGCCCGACCTGGAGGTCTACGACGCGCCCTGGCGCAGTGCGCCGGGCCGGGCGCGATTACTCCGCCCCGACGTGTGCGCGGTGGACCTGGACTGTTCCGAGTCGTACGGCATCGCGCCGCTCGGCGAGCTGCCGGAAGGCCGGACCGGTACGGGAAGAAGACCGTTGCTGGTCCTTGCCAACGCAAACCGGCCAGGTCCGCTCCGGCGGGCTGTCGAGGCGCACGCCTGCGGTTTTGTCGACAATGAGGGCACGCCCGAGAATCTGATCGCCGCCATCCGCAAGGTGGCCGGGGGGGAACGCTTCATCGATGACTCACTGGGCTTCGGCTTTCTGCGCGCATCTCAGATTCCGCTGACCAAGCGGGAGTTGAATGTGCTGTCACTGGCCGCCGAGGGAGCCTCGATCACCGACATAGCGAACAGTCTCCATCTGTCCAACGGCACGGTGCGCAACTACATGGCGGCCATCACCCGTAAGACCGGCGCGCGCAACCGGGTCGACGCCATAAGGATCTCCCAGGGCGAGGGCTGGGTGTGAGAGCCCCGAAGGCCCTGTCGGTTCGCGCGGCAGCAGGACGAGCGGGCCGGCGGCTCCTCGTGGTGCCGTACTCCGGGTGCGTCCCGTCCATCACCGGCACGCGGCCGCCCGGCGGGCCGAGCCGGTCCGGTGCGCGACGGCATATCGGCGTGCCGCCGGGCCGGGCGGCGAACATCCGCCCGGCACGCGCCTCGGCCGCCGGGTCGAGGCTCCAGATCGCCTCGTCGAGCGGCACGGGCGGCATGAGGGACGCGGCGCGGCATGGGCATGGGCGAGCCGCAGGCAGGCGAGTGCGTACGGTCCGCCTCGAAGCCTTCACGGTCACCCGGCGCGACGAACCCCGGGCCGGGGGGGGGGGGGGGGCCCCCCCCCCCCCCCCCCCCCCCCCCCCGGGGGCGGGCCCCCCCCCCCCCCACCACACGGGGGTTTGGGTGACCCCGACCCGCCCCGTGAAAGGCGCCCCCCGGCTAGAAG